>JBDKUU010000087.1:0-12653 GCA_039679525.1 Phycisphaerales bacterium
CAGCAGCATGATGCCGGCAGAGCCCGGTTCGACGGTCCGGACGATCCTGCCGTCTTGGCGAGGTCGCCATCTTGTCTATCATGCCTCTGGCCCACAGCGCAAAATCCCGGGGGTCCGGGGGCGGCGCCCCCGCTCTTGGACGCCTTCAACGCCCCGGATCTCGACAGGTCGAAGATGTGTAGAACAACGAGGACAGGCCCCCGTGCCTGTCCTCTTATCTTCCCGCGGATGCAGCAACCAAGGTCCCACTGAATTCGGCCGCGATGTCGTCAAGAGCGAAGAAGGTTCTCACGCAGGGACGCCGAGACGCAGGGAAATCAAGGCAAGAGGGGCCGATCGAGCAATCGCACGGCTGGCCCGCACTGTGCGCCTCTCTGATCGTCCCGCAGCTCTCTCCTCTGTTCCACTGCGGCCCTGCGTCACTGCGTGACATATTTCCTGGTTTCCATTTGATGACGGACAGGAGGTCCCCCCGGTTGCGTCACATCCTCGCCTCACAGGAAGACCTCGTGGTCAAGGTCAAGCAACTCCAGAAAACCGTGTAGAATCATGACAAGCAGATCGCCGCGATCGTCGATACGATCCAGTTCCTGATGCCCCCGGGCGAAGAGCCCCCCAAAGGTCCTTTTGGCTTCCGGCGAACTCGGAAGAACGGATCGACTGCCTGTAGCCCGTCGCCTCCGGCCTATGCTAGGTCGCCAAAGCTCAAAATAGGAATCAACCTCGGGAAGTCGCCCGCTCTCTCTCTGGAGTCCTGTGGTCAACGGCCTATCTGTCGAGGGAAGACATATCCTTACTCCAACGGTACGTCAACACCGCCGCATTATTGAATGCGTCAGCGGAGTAAGATATTCGGTGACGGAACTGGGCTTCTGTGAGTTGTACCGGCTTCACAGACGACGACGCAAGTTGCGGCAGAACCCTCTTCAGCCAGCCGCGTACGTCCTCTACGTTCGTATCCTTAGCCTCAGTCGCTATCTTGTCTGGGCCTGTCTCGGCAAACCTGGTTAAGTCGCGTAACCACTCATTCATGGAATCAAGCAAAGCTTTCGGAATCGTCTGAGACACGGGAGACTGTTGCTGAAAGACAAGCGGCACCTCCTGGTGTCCCAACAGAGCCCCCCTCATCTTCCACATTTCGGCATGGAGGAGCATCCTGTCGTTGGAGGCGACGGCCAAGTCCAATTGCGCATTATTTTCCGTCGTGTACTTCGGTGTGTGAACCAGTACCCAGTCTCCTTCCTTCAGTGGCTTGTCATGGTATTCAGTTATCATAAACACGTCTATTCGGTCGTCCTTGACCTCTTGCCAGAAGGGCTGATCAGCCTCCTTGGGGATTGGGTGGATCGTACCGCTATCTCCGTCGCGGGAGAATGCCGCACCCTTCATAGTACCGGAAGAGCCGGTCGGTGACGAAATGCAGTAGACCTCCGTTCTGGTCTTCGTCGTCTGCCTGGTTCCCCTTACTCGCTGCAGTTTCACGACATGGGTCTTTCCCTCATCCTCCGACTTCAGATAGATGAAAAGCGTCTCTATCTTCGAATTCGCTAAGCGATCACGTGCCTCTCCGTCCATCAGACCGGCAGCGAGTAAAATCCTAACGTTGAACTCCTCGTCTCCTTCGAAGAGGCTGCTCAATTTTGCGATATGCTTCTTCCAGTCCACGAAGGGCAACCAGCAGTCTCTTCGTTCGAAATCATTGCAGGATCTCACCATCTCGAATTGATTCGGATCAGTCACTCTTACGCGCGCGAGATTCGGATCCCGGACGACTGCCGTCACAAGAAGAAACGCAGCAACCCAGACCGCTGCTGTGCCGCCTAGATGAACCGCAAATACGCCCAATGTTCCCTTGATGTGTGCATACGCAGGACTGAACAGCAGTTCGGTGATGGAGGAAAGGGTGAAGCAGAGTAGGGCAACCGTCAGATAGTACTGCGCCTGCGACTCCGGTCCCTTCACGATCAGGTAGATTACGGCCCCCGTCGCCGCAAACAGGATGGGAGGACAGACGATGGATGCGGTCGAAAACCGAACGCGATCCTGTGATCTCGCCGCGAGAGTGTCGCGTCGCGCCTCAGCCGGAGATGTATCGCTGGCTGTCTTCTCCATGCATTGATCCTTTCACGCAATGATTAATGTGGTTGGAATAGGAACGCAGACGCTTACGTATTCTATCCGTATTTGTCCACGCCGTAGACCATGACTACATATGCCCTACTGAACTCTCGTCGAATCTGTCGAGTTTGTAGGGACCGCCAACCAAGTCATCGCAGCTTCATCGGAGATGCTCCACTGGGCAGTATTATGGCGCGTCCCCCTGGAAGAACACAAGGGACAAAGTGGGAAAAAATGAGGAGCAAGAACATGAATGTCCTCGATGGCGTCATCGCGAGCGAAGCGCAGCAATCTCAGTTGTAGTAGCCAGTACTTGATCTGACAGCCGCGCCGTAGCGACGGTTGCCTGTACGGTTCGACTGGGCGGCGTCTGGCCGTCCGGTGAGACACCGCTGAGACACCGGGAGACACCGGGGACGCACCCCATTTGTTGGAGAACGGGACGGTGTCAGGTACGTTTTTTCGACGCGTGACAATTCACTTGGGCAGAGAACAGTGGTTGTGGTCGTCTGTCCTCGGGACTTCCGGGTAGACTGTTCTCGTCGGCTGGGACGAGGCGAAGGGCCATCGGCGGGGCTTCGCGTGCCGCTGCCGCCGGACTGGATGAAGGGAAGACCACTGGAAAGTAAGAGAGGACTACGGATCTTCGGCAGCCGGTTCTTCCCTTCTTACGTTCCACCATTCCTGCCTCCTCCCGTCCGCTCTCCATGTGCTCCGCAGTTGAAAGCTCCGGAAGACACGCGTGGGCTGAGAGCCAATCCTACATCCCATTCGCGTATTCCATGGCTGTGACCCGTGGGGCATCGCCTCCGGCCTACGGCCTCCCGCCTCCAGCCTGTCGCCATCTTCGATGAACGCGGATGGAAGAGAAGATTGTGGGCTCGCGCGGAGACGCGGAGACGCAGAGGTCGGGGCGGAGGCGGTCGGTCTGTGCTTTGTGGCTTCGTGGCTTTGTGCGAGTTGATTCGTTCATCTTCTCTTGCGTACGTTGTGGCTCGTGACCTCTTGTTTGGCGGGTGACGTGAGATTGTCCGCATGGGCTTAAGCCCATCCTACAAGTCGTGTCTCGTATTTCTCTGCGACCCTTGGCGACCTCTGCGGTTGAACGTTCTTGGTTTCGGTCGGGAAGATAACGCCTCACGGCGTCACTACGAGCTGGTTTGCTCTCGTTCGGTATTCTCTCCTGTTCCTACCTTCTTTCCTTCCTACGTTCTTTCCTTCTCTCCTCCGGCCGTAATTGGCGAGTGTTCCGCCAAAAAGCGATGTGCGGGAACCGATTACAAGCGACTTGGGCCTGTTGTGCCTGTTTTTCCTTGTCGCTCCGGACCGCCGCGACCATAATAGACTCCTGGAAATGCCCGGGGCGACGATTGCGTGCAAGGGGGGGGGGCCCGCCGGCCCGGGGGAGGCAGATGTCGCGATGGTCCAGGTGAGAGAGACGGCCGAGAGCGGCTGAGAGCAGGAGGGCAAAGGTCCGCGTCAGGGGCGCCGAGAGGGGCGATCCCAACCAGTCAAATCCAGAATCAGATCCTCGCACCCGCGTGCGCGGAGATCTGCGGCTTGCCGCGTAAGCAGGCCCCAGTCGATGAATGTGCAGGACTCTCTTAGAGGAGGAACACCATGTCGTCGAAGGGTATGCGTTTGGTTCTCTGTTTGTTGTTGTCGGGCGTCGTCTCGACGAGCGTGGGCCTCGCGGCCGATGTCACGCCCCAGGTGTACGTCGACTTCCTGGGCAAGCTGGAGGGCAAGGCCTACAAGCTCGGGGCCCGGGAGCTCGACAAGACCAAGAGCTTCGCGGCTCATCACGGGACGGAGATCGTCGAAAACGGCCTGGGCACCCTGACGGACGCCGACCAGGCCAGCCAGGAGAGCTTCGAGTTCGACGCCTCGGCCTTCAATCACAACGCCACGACGTTCGCGGGCGTTCCGTTCGTCGTCGAGGCGGTCTTCACGCCCACCGGCGGCAGCGACTCGATGGCCCCGATCATCGACATCGGCGGCCAGGCTTTCATCCGATTCCAGACCGGTTTGTCCGCCGGCAGTTGGAACGGCAGCACCGACAGCGTCAACAACAACATTCGGACGATTCCTGCAGCCGGCGAGAAGCATCACTACGCCATGGTTTACGATGGGGCCAACCTGATTGACTACTATCTGGACGGCGTGGCGATCTTCCAGAGCACCAATGGCTCGCCGCAGCAGATCACCAAGTGGGTCTCGTGGGGCAACATCCGTCACTCGTCCGTCGACGGCACCCGGCAGCTCATCGGCGAGTACGACGCGGTGGCGTTTTCGACGTTCAGCGGCGCGTTCGACCCGGCCAAGGATTTCATTCTGCCCAAGGGCCTGGGCTCGGCGGGCGCGGCTTTTGAGCCCGTGCCGGCCGTGGACGCCACCGACGTCCCGCTCGACGCGATGCTGAGCTGGACGCCGGGAATGTACGCCGCGACGCACGACGTGTACGCCGGCACGGGCTTCGCGGACGTCAACTCCGCCAGCCGGGCCGAACCCAGGGGCGTGCAGGTCGCCCAGGATCTGTCGGAGGTCGGCTACAACGCGGAAGGCCTGCTCGAATTCGGGAAGACCTATTACTGGCGAGTCGACGAGGTCAATGCGGCCCCCGACAGCACGATCTACAAGGGCGAGGTCTGGAGTTTCACGGCCGAGCCTTTCTCCTATCCGATCGAGAACATCAAGGCCACGGCCTCCAGCGTCGGGCGGGCCGACACGGGCGCCCAGAACACGGTCAACGGCTCGGGCTTGAATGCCAACGATCAACATTCCGTCGACGCGAAGGACATGTGGCTCAGCGGCAACACGAAGCCCCACTGGATTCAGTACGAGTTCGACAGGGTCTACAAGCTCGACGAGCTGTGGGTGTGGAACGCCAATCAGATCATGGAGGCGTTCATCGGCTTCGGAGCCAAGAATGTCACGATCGCGTACTCCGCGGACGGCCAGACCTGGGCAACGTTGGGCGACACGTACGAGTTCGCCAAAGCCCCCGGCGACGCCACGTGCACAGCCAATACTGTCGTCGATTTCGGCGGCGTCGAGGCCAAGTTCGTCAAGCTGACGATCAACAGCAACTGGGGCGGCATGGCCCAGCAGGTGAGCCTGAGCGAGGTGCGGTTCTTCTACGTGCCGGTCCAGGCCCGCGAGCCGCAGCCGGCCGACGGCGCCACGGGCGTCGCGCTCGACGCCTCGATGAACTGGCGGCCCGGCCGGGAAGCCACGTGGCACCAGGTGTACTTCGGCACGGACAGCGCCGCGGTCGCCGCGGGGACCGTCGCCGCCGAGACCGCGAACCGGCACAGTTTCACGCCCGCTTCGATGACCTTCGGCACGAAGTACTTCTGGAAGGTCGATGAAGTCGGCGACGCCGGCACGTACGCGGGCGACGTGTGGAGCTTCACCAGCCTGGAGTTCGCGCCGCTCGACGATTTCGACGCCTACACCGACGACGAGGGGAACAGGATCTACCAAGCCTGGACCGACGGCGTGACCGACGCGGCCAACGGCGGCTCGACGGTCGGCTACATGCAGGCCCCATTCGCCGAGAAGGTCGTCATCCACGGCGGCAAGCAGTCGATGCCCCTGGCCTACGACAACACGAAGGCTCCGTTCTTCAGCCAGGCTACAAAGGAGTTCGAGACGCCCGTGAACTGCACGGGCTCCGGCGCGGCCGAACTGTGCGTGTGGACCCGCGGGTATCCGGCCGTGACCACCACCGAGGTGGCCGAGAGCGGCGGCAAGATCAGCGTGACCGGGGCCGGCGCGGACATCTGGGAGAATTCCGATGAGTGCACGTTCGCCTACAGGACCCTGACCGGCGACGGGACCCTGGTCGCCCGCGTGGCGAGCTTCGGCACGGGCACCAACACCTGGGCCAAGGGCGGCGTGATGATTCGCGACAGCGTCAACGGCGGCTCGACCATGGCGATCATGGCCATGACGGGCGGCGGCGGCAACGGCGCGAGCTTCCAGTACCGCGGGACCGCCAACAGCGGCTGCGGCAACAGCGACAGCACCGCGGCCGTGAAGCCCCCGTACTGGGTCAAGATCGAGCGGGCCGGGGACCTCTTCACCGGTTACACCTCCGCCGACGGCAAGGCCTGGCTCCAGACGGGCACGACGGTCATCACGATGGCCGACCCGGTCCTGATCGGCCTGGCGGTTACCTCGCACGTGACGACGGAACAGCGGACGTTCGAGTTCGAGAGCATCTCCTCGACCGGCAACGTCACGGGGAACTGGCAGGGGGCCGTCATCAACACGGCCCAGTACAACGCCGCGGCTCCGATGTTCCTGACGGTGACGGACAGCGCCGGCAAGTCGGCGACCGCTGTCAGCGATACGGCGGCGACCGTGGCCGACTGGACCCGCTGGACGATTCCGATGAACAGCTTGAGCGGCGTGAGCCTGTCCAAGGTCAAGAAGCTGACGATCGGCGTCGGGGCCAAGGACGCGACGAGCGGCGGCTCGGGCCTGGTGTTCATCGACGACATCGGCTTCGGCCGCTCGGCTCAGTAGTCCGAGACCTCTCGCAGCGCAACAAGAGGGGCCCGTCTCCGCAAGGACCGGGCCCCTTCATTTGGGTCCTTCACTGAATTGCGGGGATCGTCGGAACCGCCGGAGCGGCACGCCCGAAGCGGTCGTGCAGGGACAGTTTATCGCGTTGCGGCCTCCGGCTTGAACGCGAACGAGGCGTTCGCTTGCGGGATCGGACGCTGCGAGGGGGGGGGCGAGCAACACCCCTTTACGCTGGCGGCCCGAAAGCGATAAACTCCCGACGCCCTCGGCGCCAAACGCCGCTACGCGTCGGAACGTCGGAATCCGTAATCGTTTGTCCCCACAATTCCGTGAAGAGCCTCAATCTTGCGGTGCATGGGCCAAGACAGTTCACCATCCGGCCAGGGCGCCATGCTTACGCTCGCGTAAGCATGCTGTTTCGTATCCCGGCGAGACATGGCTACACAAGGCGTAGCCATGGCACCCAGATCACTTGTGGTCCCCCACATCAGGATGATCTGGTGTACTACAAAGCGGCGGGGAGGACCAGGTCGTCCACGTAGACGGTGTCCCGGCCGGCGGACGTGGCGTCGTCCTTTTCGTATTCCCAGCGGAAGGTGTGCGAGCCCGCTGCGACGGGGAACGAGACCTCGGACCATGCGACCTCGCCGGAGAGCGTCTCCTGGAGCCTGTCGTCGATGTAGAAGCGGTAGTTGTCCCAGTTGCACTCGCAGGAGACCCTTCGCCAGAACGAGATCCGGCCGGTCGCGCAGTTGGCCGTCAGGGAGAGGGTCGTGATTTCGCCGTCGGAGATGCGGCCCGCGCGGACGCTGTAAACGCCCGAGTGGCGATCGTCGGAGGTCACGAACCACTTCGACCACTGCAGCGACCACCAGTTCAGCGTGCCCAGCCCGCCGGACTCGAAGCCTTCTGTCTGGACCGGCAGCACCGGCGGCGTCACCTTCGCTTTCTCCGTGTCGGCGAGCAGTTCATAGAGGTGGTGCAGGTCCCAGGCGTCGACGGCGCCGTCGGGCAGTCCGAGGCCCCTGGGGCTCGCGATGTCCGTGTCGGCGGGGCCCGTCAGGCCCTGGTCCGCGACGATCAGGCGGTAGTCGTTGGCGTCGATTCGGCCGTCGCGGAGGACGTCGCCCAACTGCCGGCTCGTCGAGACATGGGCGCACAAATAGGGGACGCCGCTGGCGACGGAGCCCTGCAGGTCCGCCAGAGGCAGGAAACCCTGGTTGCTCGTCATGATCTTGCGGATGTCCCAGACGGGATAGCCGGCGTTGGGGTTGGCCGGGTCGTACTGCTGGAAGGTGAGGGGCTTGCCGGCAAAGGGCGTCTTGTTGGTCGTGGGGAAGCCGAACCCAAGCTTGTTGGCCGTCGGCGAGGCGAACTGGACCGGCTGGCCTGAGGCGGATATGACGCCGACGAACAGGTCGATGTCCTTGACGCTGGCAGGGGGTCTGACGTCCGCGGTCAGCAGGTGACGCTCGCCCGTTGCGGGGTCCGCGATCGACGAGGCGACCATCGAGGTCTGGTTCGATCCGCCCAGGCGAACGTATGCGATGTCATTGGCGTCGATGCTGTCCCGGGCCGTTTGATCGTGCACGAGGGCCCATGTGCCGGTCTGGCTCGCCGACCAGCCTGCGACCAGGTTCGTGACGTACAGGGCCTCCGACACGGGTTCGCCGCCGTCGGGCTCTTCGACCTCGCCCTCGCCCGGGTCGGGATCGGTAGGCGGGTCCGGCGGCACGTAGCCGGACTTTCGGGCGAAGCTGATGCTCAGGGTCACGATCGTTTCGCCGGAGGAGAAAGTGCCGGTCACGGGGCTCAGGTCGATCCGGCTCGTCGTGCGGGCGTCGCGGCCCTCGACCGTGACGTCGTAGCCCTCGAATCCGTACGTATAGATCTCGACCCGCTGGGCCGCGTGATCGATCGTGACCGGGCCGCCGTCTTTGGCGACCGCGCTGCAACTGACCGTGACGCCGGACTCGCTGTTGATGGGGCGGCCGTCGATCTTCAGGTTCTCGCCGTCCACGGAGGAGACCGCTTTCGTGTCGGTCTGGCAGAGGAGGCACGCGATGAAGTACCAGATCGTGTCGTTCTCGTCGAGGCCTTCGGAGGCACCGTCGGCGTGGCTGAGCGTGTAGCTCGACTCTCCGACGCCCTCGATGCTATAGTAGACGCTGATGTACCCCGACGAGGCGGACGCCTGTACGACCGGCACCAGCAGCAGGGCGACGATCGCCGCGATCGTCGGCCGGCGACCGGCTCGCAAAAGCCCCATGATCTGAGTCCGTGGACTGACTGTTCTTTCGACGCTCATAGTTCACTCCGCTGCGGCACAGGGGCGCACGTCGTCCCCGCCGCGACCGTCATCACGTGGAAACCCGCCTCCGTGGGTCCTGACGCCGCTCCGTCGACGCCGAGGCCATTATATCATTCCCGAGTCGCCGAGGCCATTGGAAAACCCAAGATGAGCCTCGGCAACCCCGATCCTATCGGTCCCATAGGTCCCATCCGTCCTATTCATTCGACCTCGGCCGCTCGCACGACGCCGCCATCAGCAGGCCGTGCAGGCCCTTGCCGTAGTAGTTGCGGAGCCGATGAACCTTCCGGAAGCCGTAGCGGGCGAAGAACGCCATGCCGACCTCGTTGGCGGGCGAGACTTCGAGCGTGACCAGCTCGCACCCGAGCCGGCAGGCTCCCTCCATGTGCGATTCGATCAGCCGGCTGCCGATGCCCTGGTGTTGCAGCTCAGGCAGCACGGCGATGCTGTCGATGTGTGCGGCCGGCGGCGTTCGCCAGGTCTCGACGGGGCCCAGGACGTAGCCGACGAGCCGGCGGTCGAGAGTCGCTGCGAGAAAGAGCGTGTCCGAGTCGTCGAGATAGAACTCGAAGTCCTTGCGATCGAACGTGTAGAAAGCGTAGTAGTAGACGTTGAAGCACTGCTGCTCGATGACGAGCAGGTCTTCGATGTCCCCGGCCCGGGCCGGCCGGATCTCGACCTTCTTGTGGCTCTGCTCGCCGATCGCGCACGACTCCTTTTCTACTTGCCTGCCGCTCGGCGTCCGGGCCGACGGGCGGGGGCCTTCGTCCATTTCGCCAGCTTCGGCTGCTGCTCTTCCGTGAACTTGATGATGTCGTTCATCATGCGGACCGACTCGTACGGGTACTTGCCCACCGCGCTTTCCGCGGAGAGCATGACGAAGTCGGTGCCGTCGAGGATCGCGTTGGCGACATCGGTGACCTCGGCCCGCGTGGGCCGGCTGCTTTCGGTCATGTGTTCGAGCATTTGCGTGGCGGTGATGACGAATTTGCCCGCCGCGTTGCATTTGCGGATGATCTGCTTCTGAACGATGGGGACTTCGTAGATCGGGATCGCGACGCCCATGTCGCCCCGGGCGATCATGATCCCGTCGGCGGCGTCGATGATCTCGTCGATGTTGCGGATGGCCTGGCGGCTCTCGACCTTGGCGACGATTTGGCAGTCGGGCAGGTACGGCTTGGCGATGGCGGCAGCTTCGAGCACGTCCGCTGCGCTTCGCACGAACGACAGGCTGATGTAGTCGACCTCGTTCTGAATCCCGAACAGGATGTCCTCATGGTCCTTCTCTGTCATCGCCTTGAAGGCCAGGGGCGCGCCCGGCATGTTGATGCCCTTGCGTTCCTTGAGGACGCCGCCCTCGACGACCGTGGCCCGGATGCTGCCGGCGTGGACGCTCTCGGCCCGCAGGGCGAGCAGGCCGTCGTCGATGTAGATCATCTGGCCGGCCTTGATCTTCGTCATGTCGCCCGTGTAGTCGAAGGGGATCATCTTGTCGCCCTTGGCCTGCATGTCGTTCGTCAGCCAGACCGTGGAGTGATTCTTCAGGATGCGGGTGTTCTCGCCGTCGAAGCGGCCGATGCGGATGCGGAAGCCTTCGAGATCCTGCATGATCCGGATGTGCCGGCGGTACTTGCGGTTGATCCGGCGGATGAGGTTGATCGATTCCAGGTGCTCTTTGTGCGTCCCGTGGGAGAAGTTCAGCCGGACTACGTCGAGGCCCGCGCGGACCATTTTCATCAGCACGGTGTAGTTGTTGCTGGCCGGCCCCAGCGTCGCCACGATCTTCGTTCTAGGCATGCGATCGACTCCTGAATCGACGGTTTCTGTTTCACCTGTACGGGGACAGGATATCACACGGATTGGCGCGTGTCCATGCAACCTGGGACGTGGGCATGCGGCGCTCGTAGGGGCAGGACCCTGTGCCTGCCCTCCTGGTGTCGCGGGCGGTCGCGGAAGAAAGAGGGCAACCACAGGGGGTTGCCCCTACGGGAGTGTCGCTACACGCGGCGACGACATCGTGACATTGACGCGGGGCGGGGCGGGTCGTATAGTAGCGCGACTGTGTTTTCGATGGTTGGAGCCTTGACTGGCATGGAGTGAATCCGATGGCTGCAAAGCGAATCAAGTCGATAGCCGTAATGACCGGCGGCGGCGACTGCCCCGGCCTGAACGCCGTGATCCGGGCGGTGGTCAAGACCGCCATCAACCAATACGACCTCGACGTCTGGGGCGTGCAGGACGGCTATCTCGGCCTGATCGAAGACCGCATGGATCGCATGTGCTTCAACGACGTGAGCAACATCCTCACGCTCGGCGGGACCATCCTGGGCACGAGCAATATCGCCAATCCCTTCCGCTACGCGGTCAAGAGCGGCAAGAAGCTGGAGTACAAGGACGTGTCGGACAGTTGCCTGCGGGTCCTCCGCGAGCGGGCGATCGACGCCCTGATCTGCATCGGCGGCGACGGCACGATGGCCTCGGCGGCCCAGTTCGCCAAGCGGGGCCTGACGGTCATGGGCGTGCCCAAGACCATCGACAACGACCTCTACGGCACGGACGTCACGTTCGGCTTCAACACCGCCGTGACGACGGCCACCGAGGCGATCGACAAGATCCATACGACCGCCAGCTCGCACCACCGCGTGATGATCGTCGAGGTGATGGGCCGGTACGCCGGCTGGATCGCCCTGCACGCGGGCGTCGCCGGCGGGGCGGACGTCATCCTGATCCCCGAGATCCCGTACGATCTGTCGAAGATCTGCGACTACGTCCTGGCCCGGTCCGGCCGGGGCAAGCGGTTCAGCATCGTGGTCGCGGCCGAGGGAGCCAAGGCCAAGGACGGGTCCATGGTGATCAGCCATCGCGTCAAGGGCAGCCCCGACCCGATCCGCCTGGGCGGCATCGCCAACAAGCTCGCGGCCGAGATCGGCGCCAAGACGGCTTTGGACTGCCGGGCCGTGGTTCTCGGACATATCCAGCGCGGCGGCACTCCCACGCCGTACGATCGCGTCCTGGCGACGAACTTCGGTCATACGGCCATGGAGCTGCTGATGAAAGGCGTGAAGAACCATCTGGTCGTCCTCAAAGATGGGCGGCTGTCGAGCATCAGTCTGAGCCAGGTGGCCGGCAAGATCCGGACCATTCCGAAGAACGACAGCCTGATCCAGGCGGCACTCTCCGTCGGAACCTGCTTCGGGCAATGATATAACCTTCGAATCTCGGACCTGCGCAGGGTGGGTTCTCAATCCACGCGTTATGGACGTTCCGATTGTGGAAACGCGTGGGCTAAGAGCCCACCCTACGCAGCCATGATCCGCCGTTTCTGCAACCCGCCGCGTTCGCGGGACACCTCTCACTTTCATCCATTTCTGATCTGCGATTTTCCTCTGCGCGTTGATTAAGGCGGCTTTCGATCCGGCCGATGACACTCCTGTGGCATGAAGCCCGATGGACAGATAATAGTGGAGACGCAGACCATGAAATGCAGTGTGATGGATCAGTTCCGATTCGACCTCACGGAGGAGCAACGGCGGCTGTGCGACTGGATCGCCCGGCAGTCCAGGACCGGATCGCGGCGCATCCGCTATGACGAAGCCAGGGCGGCCCTGGACGTCCACGACGAGCAGTTGACTCGCATGCTCCGCGATGTGCGGGAGCGGCTCGACGAGATCCATCAGATGGTGGAGGCTCC
>JBDKUU010000088.1:0-5690 GCA_039679525.1 Phycisphaerales bacterium
GGTGGTGGGGGCCATCTGGCCGCCCGTCATGCCGAAGACCGCGTTGTTGATGAAGACCACGGTGAGCTGCTCGGCCCGATGGGCGGCGTGGATGATCTCCGCCGTGCCGATGGCCGCCAGGTCTCCGTCGCCCTGGTACGAGAAGATGATCTTGTCGGGGTTCGTCCGCTTCATGCCGGTGGCGACGGCGGGGGCCCGGCCGTGTGGAACCTCGACCATGTCCACGTCGAGATAATTGTACATCAGGACCGCGCAGCCGACCGGGGCGATCCCGATCGCGCGATCGCGGATGCCCAATTCATCGATCACCTCGGCGACGAGCCGATGGGCGATGCCGTGGCCGCAGCCCGGACAATAATGCGTCGGACAATCCTTCAGGACGGACGTCCGTTTGAATACCGTTTTCATAGTCCCCTGTGCCATCACATCCATGCCTATTCTGCGTAAGCCGCGATCAGGCCTGCATCTGCTTGCTGTGGAGAGTCAATTGCCGGATCCTGCCGAGGACCTCGTCCACGGTCGGGATGCCGCCGCCCGGCCGGCCATGGAGCAGGACGGGAGCCTTGCCGGCCACCGCCAGCTTCACGTCGTCGACCATCTGGCCCGCGCTCATCTCGATCGTCAGGAAGACCGGGAAGCTCTCCGCGGCCCGGCTGATCTGCTCCGACGGGAACGGCCACAGAGTGATCGGCCGGATCAACCCGACGGGAATGCCTTCTTCGCGGGCTTTGTCCACGGCCGATCTTGCGATCCGGGCCACGATCCCATAGGCGATCATGACGATCTCGGCGCCGTCCATCCGGTACTCGTCGCAAAGGACTTCCTGCCTCTGGATCTCTCTATACCTGGCCTGGAGCTTGTTGTTGTGGGCTTCG
Source organism: Phycisphaerales bacterium (assembly GCA_039679525.1). Classification (GTDB taxonomy): domain Bacteria; phylum Planctomycetota; class Phycisphaerae; order Sedimentisphaerales; family Anaerobacaceae; genus PLanc-01. Next base: position 876 of record JBDKUU010000088.1, read on the forward strand.
AGGGCGCCGTCGGCCAGCCAGAGCGAGCGGACGATGTTCTGTGGCCTGCCCTTGGCCCCCGTCAGGGCCCAATCCTTGGCCGGCAGCTTGCGGCGGGGTTTGGGCTCCAGCGAGACCGGCTCCATCATCTGCCCGAGCACGCCGTCCGCCAGGATCATCACCGTGATCTGGTACTGGTCGGCCAGGTCGAACGCCAGGGGCATGCAGTCGGCCATCTCCTGCACGCTGGCCGGGCCCAGGACGATGGTTCGGTAGTCCCCGTGCCCGCCGCCCCGGGTGGCCTGGAAGTAGTCCGCCTGGGAGGGGGCGATGTTCCCCAGTCCGGGGCCGCCCCGCATGACGTTGATCACCACCGCCGGCAGTTCCGCCCCGGCCATGTAGCTCAGGCCCTCCTGCATCAGGCTGACGCCGGGACTGGAGGAGCTGGTCATCGCCCGTTTGCCGGTCGCGGAGGCTCCGAAGACCATGTTGATGGCCGCCAGCTCGCTCTCGCTCTGGATGAACACCCGGCCCTCCTCGGGCATCCGGCGGGCCATGTAGGCCGAGATTTCGTTCTGCGGGGTGATCGGGTAGCCGAAGTAGGCGTCGCAGCCGGCGACGATCGCGGCCTCCGCCATCGCCTCGTTCCCACACATCAGAATCCGTTCGCTCACTTTCCTGCCTCTTTCTCCATCCATTGATCCAGATAGGTTCTGACCTTCTGAATGAAATCCTGAGCCGCGTTCAACAAGTCCTCTGCTTCATCCTGGGCAACAGAGGCAGTCACTCCGTAGTCCCCCACGATTCTCGTATCGTAGGCATAGTCTGTCAAATTGCGACGCCCTCATTCCTGACATTCAGCATGAACGGCAGGTTATGCTCGTCAAAGTAATCCTCAGGAATCACGATGACAGAAACGAGCTCGCCTTCGTCCATGAGCATGTCGAACAGGAGGCCGCTCAGGTTCTTTCGGACCTCAGACGGTTTCAACGACGGATCGGTCAGCACGAGCACATCGACATCCGAGTCTTCCGTCTGTTCGCCCCGCGCATACGAGCCGTAGAGGATGACCCGTCTGATGCCTTCGCCATAAGTCTCATGCAGATGAGCCTTTACGCGATCGACAAGACGTTTGATCTTCGGGTCCATCCGCTCACCTGCTCTCCTCGACCGGATGTGCGGCGCTCTTCCTTATGGCCGTGGCGACATCGCGGATGCGGCTGGCCTCTTCTCTGGAGACCTCGATGATCCCTTCAGGACAGATGATCGCGCACCGGCTGCACGCCGTGCAGTCGACGTTCGTGGCCCGAGCGGGAAAATAGCCGCCCTGGTTCGATTCCTTCGAGATTTCGATGCTATGCTTCGGGCAGACCGCCACGCAAAGGCCGCAACCTTTGCAGCGTTCTGCATCGATGACCACTTTGCCTGCCATTTCCTGCGTCCCTGGCAATGTCCAACCTTTAAGTCCGCCCGGACGATCAAACGTGACGGGCCGCGTCTCTCCTTCAGCACCGCCGCCATGCTATCACCGCCGGCCCCCCCTGTAAAGAACAAAACCCGTCGTGTCCAGGCCCGGTCCCCGAGCAAATCGCGTGCCGGGGACTTGCCACAAGTGCCTGTCCCGCCGTATATTATGCGGCGTGAAGAGCCGGTTGGCTGCTCTGATTCAGGACCCATCACGCACAGAAGGGGGTTAGGCATGACGCCTTTCAAAAAGTCCGGGTTCATTCGAACGAAGACGCACGTCATTCTGGTGGCCTTTCTCTGCGGGTGCGCGTTCGCCGGGCATACGCTGTCGGTGGACCTTCGAAGCCGAGTCGCGATCCCCGGCGCCCCCGGGCAGTTCCGCGTCGCCTATGAGACGCAGCAGTGGGACCCCTGCGAGACGGCCATCGTCATCTGTGATATGTGGGACAAACACTGGTGCAGGGGGGCGACCTCGCGGGTGGCGGAGCTGGCCCCCGTGATGAACCGCGTGGTTTCCGCGGCCCGGGACAGGGGAGTGCTGATCGTCCACGCCCCCAGCGGGGTCATCGACCACTACAAGGACCATCCGGCCCGTCTGAGGGCAGCCCGGACTCTCGATACGGTGACTCTGCCCGCCGGCATCCGGTCCTGGCGCCAGTGGAAGGACGACGCCGAGAAGGCCGCCGGCTACCCGATCGACCACTCCGACGGCGGCTGCGATTGCCGGCCCCCATGCCCTGGCGGCGAACCCTGGACCCGACAGATCGACGCCATCGAGATCAAGGATCAGGACGCGATCAGCGATTCCGGCGTCGAGGTCTGGAACCTGTTCGAGGCCCGCGGCATCAAGAACGTGATCCTGATGGGCGTGCACGCGAACATGTGCGTGCTCGGCAGGCCCTTCGGTCTTCGCAATCTGGCGAATGCCGGGAAGAATGTAGTCTTAATGCGTGACCTCACCGACACGATGTACAACTCCCGCAAGTCGCCCTATGTGAGCCACTTCACGGGCACCGACCTGGTCGTCGAGCACGTCGAGGAGTACGTTTGCCCGACGATCACGTCGAACGCCTTCACGGGCGAGCCGGCGTTTCGGTTCATGGAGGACAAGCGGCCGCTGGTCGTCTTCATTTCCGCCGAGAACGAGTACAAGGCGGTCGAGACCCTGCCCCAGTTCGCCCATGAGCTCGAACTCAAGCACGGCCTGGATTGCGAGATTCTCCAGGCGAGCACGGCCGCGAACGGCGACGAACGCCATTTCATTCGCGGCATGGAGATCCTGACCGATGCCGACCTGGTCGTGGTCTTCGCCAGGAGACGGGCGTTCCAGGCCGATCAGATGAAGTACCTGCACGAGTACCTGGACCGGGGCGGCCCGCTGATCGGGCTTCGCACGGCCAGCCACGCATTCGACTCGCAAGGCACTGCTCCGGCCGGCCACGAGGATTGGGTTCGTTTCGACGCCGAGGTCCTCGGCGGCAACTACCACAATCACTACGGCGCCGGCCCGATGGTCACAATCACGCCGGCACCGCGGGCCGCGGATCATCCGATTCTCAAGGGCGTCGAGCTGCCGCTGTTGAGCGGCAGCTCGCTGTATAAGACGGGGCCTCTTGCCGCCAGCGCTCAACTGCTTCTGGTCGGCACGATCCCGGATCAGCAGCCGGAGCCGGTCGCCTGGACGAATGGCTGCAAGGACTCGCGGGTCTTTTACACCTCGCTCGGCAGCCCGGCGGATTTCGAGAACCCGCAGTTCAGGAGACTGCTGGTCAATGCGGTCGCCTGGGCGATCGAGAAGAAAGAATAGGACTCATAGGACGAATAGGACCTATAGGACGCGAGCCTGATCGCGGGATTGGCCTGCGACCTATGGGTCCTATAAGTCCTATTTGTCCTATCGCCGCTTTTTTGTTTCGATCGTGTCAACCGCTTCGCTACGATGCTCGTCACAGAGAGTAGTTGGAGTCGTAGCCTTGATGGCACATTCAGATGAGAATCTGATCGCCGCGCACCTCAAAGGTGATCCGACGGCGTTTCGCGAGCTTGTCTGCCGCTATGGGGACGGCGTGTTGGGGTATTTGTGTCACATGACGGGCAATCGAGACCAGGCCGAAGACCTTTTTCAGGAGACCTTCAAACGGGTCCACGAGAAAGCCCACACCTTCCGGGGCGGCGGCTTCAAGAGCTGGCTGTTCACCATCGCCACGCGGGTCACGATCGACGGCGTCCGGCGCGGCAAGCGGCAGGTGGCGATCGCCCGGGAGCCCCAGGCCGATTGCGGCGAAGAGAACAGTTCGCAGCTTGCCGGCGTGGCCGATGAGAAGGTCCCAAGCCCGCCCGAGGAGATGGTTCGCAGGGAGCAGAAGGAGCAGGTCCGCAAGGCGATCGAGTCGCTCCCGCCGGGCCAGCGGGCTACGCTCGTCCTGGCCTACTATCAGCAGCTCAGTTATAGGGAAGTCGCCGAGGTCCTGGGCTGCTCCGTCGGTTCGGTCAAAACCCAGATGTCCAGGGCGTTGGCCACGTTGGCCAGGCAACTGCCGGATTCGATAGGTGCAACGAAATGAACCAGCACTTAACAGATCAGCAGCTCATCGATTACCAGTTCGATCTGGCCTCCGAGGCGGACGCGAAAGAGGCCCGCAGCCACCTGGAGAAATGCGACGCCAGCCGTCGACGGCTGCACGAGCTGGGTCGCAAGCTCAATGCTCTGGATTTGATCCGGGACGACGTGAAGGCCTCGCGGGAACTGCTCTCGGAGACGATCCACAACGCGAAGCGGGCCGGCCGATGGCGGAAGCTCCTGCTCCACAGATTGCCTTGGGCCGGAGCGGTCGCCGCGGCGGTGATCGTCGGCATCGCGCTGTTGGCGGTGCCCGATCGCGGCCGCAAGAACGCTCAGGAATTCTCGACGGCCGCGTCGCAGCCTCCCATGGAGACGGGCGCCGCAAAGAGCGTGGCCGAAGACGTGCCCATGGTGGCAATGGCGCCGTCTCCGGGTGGCAGGGCCAAGACTGAAAGCCTTGGCGATAGCTTCGTCGCAGAGGCGCAAGATCATCGTCAAGCTGCGTTTGGCGGTGCCACCCAGACGTCAGCGGACGGCAGTCTCAGCGCGGATCGCATGGTTCGTAGTGTGCCCGTAAGGGCATATCTTCAGCCCACGGGATCGGAGAAGATAACGCCTGACGGCGTCACTACGAACGGGACTGCCGCAGCGATCGACGAGCAGCCGCCGTTCGCCCCGGCCAGCGCGATCGAACTGGTCGTCCTGCCTCGCCGGGAGAACGTTCAACTAACGATCTACAACGCCGCGGACCTGACGCTCGTGCGGGAGCGGCGGAACCTCACTCTCAAGCGGGGCTGGAATTGGCT
>JBDKUU010000089.1:0-2722 GCA_039679525.1 Phycisphaerales bacterium
GTCCGCGATCATCTCACGAACAGCATCTCGGCGTAGGTCGGCAGCGGCCAGAGCTTGGCCTCGACGAGGGTTTCCAGCTCGTCGGCCGTCTGGCGGAGAGCCGCCATCGCCGGCAAGACGTCGTCGTGGTAGCTCTGGGCCTGCTTCTCGGCATGGCCGTGGACGCCGGCGGCCTTGGCCGTGGCCTTCTCCAACGCCTCGATCCTGGTTTCCATCGTCGCGATCAGGTCGCTGACCTTCTTGAGCAGCTTCTTCTGCGGCTCCGCGGCGACTCCCGCGCTCGAGACCGCGGCGGCCGACTGCCCCAGCTTGCCGGCGAACTCGCAGCAGGCGGGCAGAATCTGGCGTTTGGCCATGCTCAGCGTCGTCTGCGCCTCGATGTTGATCTGCTTGCTGTACCCCTCAAGCAGAATCTCCGTGCGGGCGAGCATCTCCCCCTTGGAGAGGACGCCGTGCTTGGTGAACAGAGTGACGTGCTCGGGAAGCGGGAAGGCCATCACAGCCTCGTACGTCGAACGAATGTTCGGCAGACCCCGCTTGGCGGCCTCGGCCACCCAGTCCTGCGTGTAGTTGTCGCCGTTGTACACGATCCGCGTGTGCGCGGTCGCGATGTCCTGCAGGATCTTCTGTGCGGCCGCTTTGACGTCGTCGGCCTTCTCCAACACGTCGGCGATGTCGCTGAGCGTGTCGGCCACGATCGTATTGAGCACGAAGCACGGACCCGAGATCGACTGCGACGAGCCGACCATGCGGAACTCAAACTTGTTGCCTGTGAACGCGAACGGCGACGTGCGGTTGCGGTCGGTCGAGTCCTTCGCCAGCGGAGGCAGAGTCGAGGAGCCCAGCTTGAGCTGGCCGCCCTTCTTGCTGTTCTTGGCGGGCCCTTTGGCCAACTGCTCGAAGATGTCCGTCAACTGCTCGCCCAGGAACACGGACACGATCGCCGGCGGGGCCTCGTTGGCGCCGAGCCGGTGCTCGTTGCCGGCGTTGGCGACGGCGGCCCGAAGCACCTTGGCGTACTTGTCCACGGCCTGGATGATCGCACAGAGCACGACGAGGAACACCATGTTGTCGTGCGGCGTGTCGCCCGGGTCCAGCAGGTTCAGGCCGGTGTCGGTGCTCATGCTCCAGTTGTTGTGCTTGCCCGAGCCGTTGACGCCGGCGAAGGGCTTCTCGTGCAGCAGGCAGACGAAGCCGTGCCGACGGGCCACCTTCTGCAGCGTGTCCATGGTCAACTGGTTGTGGTCGGCCGCGACGTTGATCGTCGAGAACACGGGCGCCAGCTCGTACTGGGCGGGGGCGACCTCGTTGTGCTGCGTCTTGGCGGTGACTCCGAGCTTCCAGAGCTCGTTGTTCAGCTCGTTCATGAAGGTCGCCACGCGCTCGTGCAGCGAGCCGAAGTAGTGGTCTTCGAGCTCCTGTCCGCGAGGCGGCTTGGCGCCGAAGAGCGTGCGGCCCGTCAGGAGCAGGTCCAGACGCTTGGCGTAGAAGGACTGGTCGATCAGGAAATACTCCTGCTCGGGTCCCATCGTCGCGGTCACGCGAGTGGCCGTCATGTTGCCCAGGGCCCGCAGGACGCGAATCGCCTGCTTGCTCAGAGCGTCCATGGACCGCAGCAGAGGCGTCTTTTTGTCCAGGGCCTCGCCCGTATAGGAGCAGAACGCGCACGGGATGTACAGCGTCACGTTCTTGCCGTCCTCTTTCACGAAGACGGGCGACGTGCAGTCCCAGGCGGTGTAGCCGCGGGCCTCGAACGTGGCGCGGAGGCCGCCCGAGGGGAAGGACGAGGCGTCGGGCTCGCCGCGGATCAGCTCCTTGCCGCTGAACTCCATGATCGTGCGGCCGTCGGCCCTCGGCGAAATGAAGGCGTCGTGCTTCTCGGCGGTCAGGCCGGTCATCGGCTGAAACCAATGGCAAAAGTGCGTCGCGCCCTTGGCGACCGCCCAATCCTTCATCGCGTTGGCGATCACGTCGGCGGTCACCGGGTCGAGCGGCTGCTCGCCATCCAGGGTCTTCTTGAGGGATTTGAATACGTTCTTGGGCAGACACTCCCGCATCGTCATTTCATTGAATACGTTGCGGCCGAATTCGCCGCCTTGACATGCAGACATCGCAGACTCCTCAATATTCATCAGGTACGTTGTTGTCTTGGTCGTGTGGCCTCAAACGCCACAATCTACTCCAAACCGGGATCCATGGCTATGTTCTGGGGAAAATAGGGGCAAGGCTTGCGCTTATCGGCTGTCCCCAGCAGAATCGGCCGGCAGCCACAAGCCCCACCCACAACCCAATGCCGGCTGCACCCTACGGTGCAGCGAACACAATTAGCTCCCATGACTCGAGTCCCGATCCGTCCGTCAGCCGCGTCGGCGAACCGGCGGCCCCTCCCAACCCCCGGCGATCCCCTCGCCGGGGCAACGCTGGCGTCGATTGCCGGGGTGCATTTTGCGGATTCCGCTCCGCCCCACCGATTCAAAGAGTTCCTTGGGTGTCATCGTCTTTCCTTTCCTGCATTGGGTTAGAATTCAGGGTTATCCGATTGCTTCGCCGCCCCGCTCACCCGTGCGGATGCGGATACATTCCTCTAGATCCATAACGAAGATCTTGCCGTCGCCGATCTGGCCGGAGTGGGCCCCGCCCGTGATGGCGTTGATCGTCTTGTCCACGAACGCCTCGTTGACGGCGACCTCCAACTTGACCTTCTTCAGAAGGCTGCCCTGCT
>JBDKUU010000090.1:0-4674 GCA_039679525.1 Phycisphaerales bacterium
GTCGCCGGCGTTTCGGACTGTGCAGTTTTCCTCGCACGATCGTCGCAGCAATCTGCCCGGCGGGCCGAACTGGTTCGCGAACTCCGACGGGTTCGGTGGCGAGCCCATCCCGAATTTCGAGAAAGTCCTGCGAGCCCCGGACGCCAACGGCGTCGGCGAGTATCTGATTGCGGACGTCAACGGACCCGGCGCGATCGTGCGTCTGTGGACCGCGGCGATCTCCGGCCAGGTCCGGGTCTATCTCGACGACGCTCAGAACCCGCTCTTCGAGGGCAGCGCGGACGATTTCTTCCATCGGCCTTACGACCGCTTTGCCCGGATGAAGAGCATCGATGCGGACCGGTTCCGCCGGACGATTTACCAGCGAGATGCTTCGTACGCCCCGATTCCCTTTGCCAAGCGGCTGCGGGCCGTATGGACGGGAAACGTCAAAGAGATTCACTTCTACGAACTTCAGGTGCGGCTGTATGATCCGCAGGCATCCGTGGTTTCCTTCCGGCCGGAGGACATTCAGGAGTATTGTGAAACGATCGACAAGGTGACCGCGATCCTTTCCGATCCGGAGATGAGCGTGTCACGGGACTTGCAGCAGCAGCCCAACGCTTTCGATTTGAGTCTCAAGCCCGAACAGAACAGCACTCTGGCGCGTTTACAGGGACCGGCGGCCGTCGCGCGGTTGAGCCTGCGACTCACCGCCGCGGACTTGGACAAAGCGCTCCGCCAGACGCTGCTGAGCATCACGTTCGACGACTATCCGTGGGGTCAGGTGCAGTCGCCTGTCGGGGATTTCTTCGGGGCCGCTCCCGGCGTCAACCCATACCAATCGCTGCCGTTCACGGTGCAGCCCGACGGTATGATGACTTGCCGGTTTGTCATGCCTTTCGAGCGATCCGGCAGAGTCGAGCTGCGTAACCTGGGCGACCAGACGATTGGGGCGAGAGGTTCCGTGCAGACGATCCCGTTTGCCTGGGATGAACGGGCCATGCACTTTCGGGCTCGCTGGCGGGCAGACCACGATGTGATCGCGTCGAATCGCGAGGTGCAGGATCTGCCGTTCCTGCTCGCCCAGGGCAGGGGCGTGTATGTGGGAACGGGAGTCTACCTGATGAATCCGTCGCCTATTCCCACGCCGGGCGGGAGCTGGTGGGGCGAGGGCGACGAGAAGATCTTCATCGATGGAGAGGCGACGCCCTCGACGTTCGGGACGGGCTCCGAAGACTACTTCAATTACTCCTGGTCCTCGCCGGACATCTTCACCTATCCCTATTGCGGCCAGCCCCGAAACGACGGTCCCGGCAACCGCGGGTACGTGACGAATTATCGCTGGCACGTGCTTGATTCGCTTCCATTCCAGGACAGCATTCGCTTCTACATGGAGTTGTACAGTCATGAGCGATTGCCGGGGATGTCGTACGCCCGCATCGGCTATCACTACGCCCGGCCCGGCGTGACCGACGACCATCTGGCCCTGATGCCGAAGGATTTGAGGCTCGTGCCGCTGCCGGAGAACTGGCAGCCGGCGGCCCGCGGCGGGGCATCGAATTCCGTGTTCTTCCAGGCCGAGGAGGTCGTGGCCGACCCGACTAACACGAGACTGCAAGAGGCCCGTATCTGGGCCGGTGGCAAGACGCTTCTCTGGACCCCCCAGAAGAAGGGGGAGCGGAAGAGTTTCAGGATCGCGGTCGCCGCTTCGGGCAAGAGGCAGATCCACGTCGCGTTCGGCCAGACGCCGCATTCCGGCCGGGTGGGTTTCTACCTCGACAACCAGCCCTTGACGCTGGCGGACAAGGCGGATTCGCTGGATCTGCGTTGTCCGTGCGGGACGCTGCTGCGGAGCTTCGACTTGACCCCTGTTGACCTTCGCTCCGGCGACCACGTTCTTGCGATCGAGTCTCTCGACGAGCCCGATTCCGCGGGCAGGCCGGAAATCGGCGTCGATTTCATCTGGATTCAGGAACGGTGAAAATTACACGGAGGCTCTAAATAGCGCGTACCGCGCGCCTCTTTCCGCGTCTTGCGGCGACGAAAGGGTGCGCGGTACGCGTCCTGCATGTTCAATGGAGATGCGTGCTCACCACGCTTCCTCTTCCTCGTCGAGATCTTCGCCGAGGTATTCCCCGGTTTCTTCGATCTGTCCGCCGAGATAGCCGCCTTGTTGCTGGATCTCATCGACGAGCGTGGGCGTAAAGCCGGGCAGATCGTCGATCTCGCTCCAATCGTAGAACGGACGCTGCTCGACGATGGTCTGCGCCCGCTCATCCCCGATCGCGGGAAATCCGGCCAACTCTTCCTTCGAAGCGGTGTTGATGTCGATTTGTTTCGTCGTCATGGTGTTGCCTCCTGCAAATGCTCGTTGATCTCTCATCGGGCAGACTCCTGCTTCACATGCGAATCGTCCCCGGCGGATGGGATGCGCACGCCGATCGGACCGGCCGCCTTTCGCAGCATAATCTTCCATCCGGATCGCCGTTTCGGGCGGCCGGCCCTTTCAGGCATTTTGCTCCCCGGTCCGTAGGGACGAGTCTTTCTTATCGCAGGCTCTCTTCTTCCTCCTGTTCCCAGACGAACTGGTCGGTCCCCTCGCCCTGGGCGCCGAGGTAAGCGCCTTGCTCCTGGATCTCCTCGACAAGTCCCGCGCTGAAGCCGGGCAGATCGTCGACTTCATTCCAGTCGTGGAAAGGCCGCTGCTGCACCAGGATCTGCGCCCGCTCATCCCCGATCATGGGCAATTCGGCCAACTCTTCCTGAGAAGCCGTATTGATGTCCAGACGCTTGGCTGCCATAGGTTTGTCTCCTTGGAAAAACAACAGCCGCACTGCATCGCATGCGGCGGATTTTTGCTTATTACCATGCCGGCGTCGCGGAAGGGGGCGACGCCCGTTCGCACCTCGCAACGCATACTACGACGAGAGCGTTCCCGCCGGGATGGGCGGCCCGCTTAAATTGATGACGGCAAATGGCTTAGTCTGGTCGTCGTCGGCACGCACACGATGGGCGCCGAGAACCCGCCGGCTCTCGGAGGCGTACTGGCGGTTGACGGTGGAGAGGGATTCCAGTAGAGTTGCCGCGACCATGAAACACGAGCAGAATAGCAAACCCCGCCTGCTGGCGTTGGAATTGACGCGCCGATGCCGGTTCAACTGCCGCCATTGCCGGGCGGACGCCGGAGCCGCCGATCGGTCCCAGGAGTTGAGCGCCGATCAGTGGACCCGAATCCTCGACGGCATCGCCGCGTATGAGAAATGCGTGATCATCCTCACCGGCGGCGAGCCCATGGAGCGGCAGGATATCTACGATCTCATCCGCCACGGCCGAGGCCTGGGGTTGCGGATGGTCATGGCCACGTGCGGCTACGCGATCGACGACAAGTCGGTCGCGGCTCTGCAGCAGGCGGGCGTCATGGCCTTGTCGTTCTCGCTCGACGGAGCCCAGGCCCGGACGCACGATGCGTTTCGCCGGACGCCGGGAGCCTTCGACACGGTCGTGAGGGCCGCGGAGACGGCCCGCCGGGCCGGGATGCGATTTCAGATCAATACGACGATCACGCGAAGCAACTTGGCCGAGGCGCCTGCGGTCGCCGAATTGGCTCGCAAGCTGGGGGCGTATTGTTGGAATCCGTTCGTGCTGGTGCCGACGGGGCGGGGCGGGGAGATGGCGGACGAGCTTCTCGAACCCCGACAATACGCCGAGCTGCTGGCCGACCTGCTCACGCTCAAGACGCAGTCGCCCATCGAGCTTCGCGTCACGTGCGGGCCGCAATACGCGAGGCTGTACCGGGAGACTGGAGACCGTAGGCCCGAGGCGGAAGGGGGCCATCCGGCCTCGATGCCGCCCAACGGCTGCATGGGCGGCCGGGGATTCGGCTTCATCAGCTATCGCGGCGACGTGCAGACCTGCGGCTTCCTCGACATCTCCGCGGGGAACCTTGTCGACTGCGGATACGATTTCGCCAAGGTCTGGGACGGCTCGACGTTCCTCAACGAGATCCGTGATCTGCCGGCCTACAAGGGCAAGTGCGGGCGGTGCGCGTACGTCAGAGTCTGCGGCGGCTGTCGGGCGCGGGCCTATGCCATGACGGGCGATTACCTCGCGGAAGACCCGATCTGCTGGTACGAGCCGAGAGAACTCTCAAGTGGGAAGTGTCAAGCGTCGAGTGCTGCCTCCGCACTTCACACTTCACACTTCAAACTTCAGACTCCCTTAACTGATCTTCAGAAGCGATTGTGCAACCGCCTCCAGGATGGATTGCCTTTCTGCCCGCGGCCTTTTGCGGAAATCGCGGAGGCTTTGGACAGCACTGAGGCGGAGGTTCTGGAGCGGACTCGCGCGATGAAAGAGTCCGGCGTCATTCGTCGGCTCTCCGCGGTCATCAATCCGCGTGCCCTCGGGATGGCCAGCACACTCGTGACGGCCCATGTCCCGGCCGATCGCATCGACGCGGTCGCCGCCGCCGTGAACGCGTTGGCCGGCGTGTCGCACAACTATCTTCGCGAGCACCGCTACAATCTTTGGTTCACGCTCCAGGAATCGTCGGTCGACCGGATCGCAGAGACTCTGGCCGGTCTTCGGGGGCAATTCGGCGTCGAGTTTCACAGCCTGCCGGTGACGCAGGTCTTCAAGCTGGACGTCCGGTTCGATCCGGAGATCGATGAGACGCTCACCCAGGACGACTAT
>JBDKUU010000091.1:0-3696 GCA_039679525.1 Phycisphaerales bacterium
CCGGCCGAGGGGTAGTATGTGAAGTTCACAGGAATCGGCACGATCGTGTCCTGCGGAAAGACTTGCTCGAAGACGCCCTTCGACCGCATCATGTGCGTCGCGGAAGTGACCAGTCCGATTCGCCGACCCTGGGCCTTGGGCAGGAGAGCAGCCAGATTCGCGGCGTTTTGCATCGTGTTGTGGGAGTTCGCATCGACGATCATCCGATCCTCGGGCACGCCGAGTGCCAGGGCCATCGTCTTCATCACCTCGGCCTCGCTCTCGGCTCCCGGCCTGGGCTGCCCGCCGCAAAACGCGATCGCACGGGCGCCGCTCTGCTTGAAGTACTGCACGCCGCGATACAGACGCGGATAGGATTCGCGGCCCAGATCGGGATACTCCCGCAGACCGCCCGAAGGATACATGCCGCCGCCCAGGACTACGACAAGGTCGAGCGACGCCAGGGTCTCCTGTGTGGGCCTGGCGTATCGATGCTCCAGCGAATAGAGCAGCGCGCTCTCCACCGGCTCCAGGCTGCCGGCCAGGAGAAGGAGAAAGCCGGTCAGCATCAGCCACCAGCCCAGTTTGAACAACCTGCGGCCCCGCGGCCATCGCGTCAATACGAGTCCCGCGATCAACAACAGGACCACCCAGGTAATCGGCGTCGCGAGCGATTTGACGAAGATCATGTCTCACCTTCTTCACAGAACGATTTCGAGCGATGTGGGCATGATGCCCCCTGCTCACGCCCCTGTCAAGCACACGAAGGAGAGGCCCCCCTGAGGACGCGTCACGAATCGCCCGATGCAGGCGGATTCGACGACATGGTGCGGACGGTGAACCGGACGCTCGACGAGCCACCCTGCTGATCAACGCAGCGAAGCTCATACGCTCCCGGCGTCAGAACGAATCTCCGATCGCGGCCGCTGCCGTCGAGCTTGCCGTTGAGGAACCAGAGATTGTCGCCGTCCCGATTCGTGGAGGCGTTGACGACGGCGGCGCCGCTGCAGGCGACGAAGGTCTCTCCCATGCAGGGAGAGGTGATGCGCAGGTCCTCCGCCAGTTCGCGTGGAGGCGGAAGCGGCCTGGCCACCCGGATCGGATCGGGCTTGGGCGGGTCGGCCTGAGATCGCAATTCAGGCAAATCGAACAGCCTGCACAGAAGCGGCTCGGCCGCCTGGGCTCCGACATACTCCAGCCGGCCGCCGCCGCGGAACCGCCCTGCCCAGACGCCGATGGCGTAGCGACGATTGTGGCCGACGGCCCAAGCGTCCCGACGGCCCGAGCTGGTGCCGGTCTTCCACATGAACCAGGGAATGCTATCTCCCGATCCCTCGTCGGCCGCGGCGGGTAACCGCTGTCGGGAGGAGAGAATGTCGCTGATGGCGGCGCAGACCTGAGGCTTCATCGCCCGCGTCGACTCGCCGGGTTCGTCCGCGAACAGACGAGGGGTTTGTCGGACTCCGTCGCGAGCCAGCGTCGCGTAGGCGTTCGTCAAGTCCAGGAGGCTCACTTCGATCCCGCCGACGGCCAAAGCCAATCCCCCGCGTCTCTGCGCATCAGCAGGCAGATCGATGCCCGCCGCTTCCAGCACGCCGCAACATCGGGCAAGGCCGATCCCTTCGGCGACGAGGATCGCAGGAACATTGAGCGATCGGCGGAGAGCCTCCGCGGCCGGGATCTCCTCCGCGTGCGTCCCGTCGAAATTCGACGGCGTCCACGCGCCGCGAGAGATGGGGACATCGTACACGATCGACTCGCCGCTGAGCCGCTGGGCCTCGAACGCAGCCGCATAGAGGAATGGCTTCAACGCCGAGCCGGGACTGCGTTTGGCCAATACGCCATTCACCTGGCCGTCAACGGGGTCGCCGCTGTCGCTCGAGCCGAGCATGGCCACGATGGCCGACTGGGCGACGTCGATCACGACCACGGCCAGGTCGGTGTCTTCCGGCAGCGTGGCCGCATGGGCCGAGGCCAGCCGTTCGAGCTCGCTCTGAATATCCAGGTCGATCGTCGTACGGCCCCCCTGCGGCCTGTGCTTCAAGGCCAGAAAGCCCGCATGAATCGCCCGCGAAAAACGACGAGACTGGCAGACGCTGATCGGACAAACGGTCGCCTCCGCCAGTTGCCGCTCGGAGATCATCTCCTTCTTGAACATGCTGCGAAGGACGACGCGCTGGCGACCTTGTGCGACATCGAGATGCCTGTCCGGCCGATAGCGGCTCGGGGACTGAGGCAGGCCCGCCAACAGCGACGCTTCCGCCAGCGACAGGTCTTTCGCCCGCTTGTTGAAGTACCGCAGCGAGGCCGCTTCCACGCCACACACGTTGCCGCCGTAGGGCGCGACGTTGAGATACGCCTCCAGGATCTGCTCTTTGCTCCGAAGGCGATTCAACTGAATCGCACGAAATGCCTCCACCACTTTCGCGCCGCACGTGCGAGGACGACTATCCATCATGCGGCAGACCTGCATGTCCAGCGTGCTGGCCCCGGACACGATCCGTCCGGCCAGGGCATTCTGTCCAATGGCCCGCACCACCGCCGCCAGGTCGACGCCGGGATGACGATAGAATCGCTCGTCCTCGGCCGCGATCGTCGCCTGGATCAGCCAGGGCGACACGTCCTGTAAGGAAACGGGATACCGCCACTGCTCGTCGGGCCCGACAACGCAAAGCATCGGTCGGCCTTTGACATCGAATACAGCCGGACTGGCGGACCATTGCCGCAGCCGCTCGACGGGAAACGGGAACAGACGCCAGACCCCTGCGAACGCGACGGCCCCGATGATCGCGAGGAGAGCCATCGATCCGAACAGGATCTTGAGAGTCCTGATTAGGCGTTTTCTGTTCATTGCTCCCGACCCGGATCAGCGATTGTGGATCGTCACTCGTCCGGCCTTCCCCAGCGAGGCCGCGGAGTCGTCATACATGCACGAGCCCTGGATCGGAGGCAGCGAGAATTCGCCGGCTGTGATCGCACGCAAGGCGTACCGATAGGTCCGCGGCGTGGAGTCGGCCGTGCAGAACAGCACGACGCGATCATCCAGGAACTCTACGTGGTCGGGCTCCTCTTCGGGCTCATCCGTCTCAGCGGACGTGGCCAGGCGAGGGTTCTCCACCTCCAGCCCGCCCGGCAGCGCGTCGACCACCGCGATATTGTGAACCGCGTCGCCGTTGGCGCTCACGACGATCTCAACCCGCACAAGGTCGCCGACTGCGAGGTCATTCGCGTCGACGGGATTGCCTTCGCGATCCACCCATCGGCGTTCGACGTGCAGCCCTCGATCGTAGGGCTTGACCTGATCGTCGCGCACCAGTCCCCGACACGTCGCGATCACGTAAACCGTGCCCTGTCCCTCCGAGGAGATCTGAACCGGCTCGGCCGCGTTGCGGACTTCCAACGTCGCAGGCTCCGCCTGGATGAATTGAACTGCCTCGCCACTGGCGGCCTGCATAGTTCCCTTGAACTGCGGCGCGTCGCCGCGACTCATCGCCTGATACCGAGCCAAAGCCGCGATCGCCGCGGCGTTGTTCAGCGTGCTGCCCCACTGGCCATTCGACCGGGCCTTGTCCAGACTGGCCTCCAGGGGAGCGACCATCGGATGATTGGGCTCGATCTCCAGCAGCGTGCCGAGCCAAACGGCCTGCTGCTGGATCTGCGAGGTCAGTCGCCCGGCTGTCGTCGTCGCAACGGCCCCCTGCGGCGGACGATCCGGCA
>JBDKUU010000092.1:0-4049 GCA_039679525.1 Phycisphaerales bacterium
GATGAGGGTAAACGCCGGGATGCGTTCCCCTGAGGATAGTCTCCCAACGATGAACTCCGCGTCTGGCTGCATCGCAGAACTCGCATTCGATTGTCTCACCGATCGCCCACTCGCTCTTCGATCATACCCCTGCGAATCGCAAATGGCAACGAGGGACCTCGCCCGAAGAGCCATGACGCCGACCGAAACGAGCGGTTCGGTCAGCGTCACGCCCTTCACCCACCACACTCGAGTTGTCGCGGTTGTCTGCTGTATAGGCGTCTCCCTCGAGATCGAACCGCCGTCGATCGACGCATTTGCTGCCGCTATCCTCGTCTTGCCGTCCACCACACGGTGCCGAAAGTTGCGGAGTTGACCGTGGCTCCCGCGACCGGGTAGCCCGCGATGAAGAGCGGCCCGAGCCCTCGCGCGAAGATTGCGATGGGTTCTCCGGCTGTGCCATCCTCGCGGACCTTCTTGAAGGCGATCACGTCCGGCCATGGACCTTTAATCAATTCAGCCGGGTCCATACTCGTGCCGGCGAGCACCTCGTCGAGCGTGCCGCGTACGACGAGAGCCGTCTGATACCTGACTGTCCCGCTTGTGAAGGGATCATACGGCACATCGACGGTGGAGCCGGCGACCGGGAACTCGGGATATTGGGCATGGATCTTCTCCGATGGAACCGGCGGCCGGGTTGCGTCGACAACGCCCTGGATCAGGTAGAACGTCCTGTCGGCATAAGAGTAGCTGAGGTATTTCACCCAGTCCGGGGCGCCGCTGAAGCCGATGCTCGAAACGGATTTCGTGCCGTCGCTGAAGGTGGTCGAAACGATGCCCCGGGGGCTTCCGTCGGCGTTGCGTATGAACCATTGGTTGCCCGCGGACAGGAGGGGCCAGTAGTCGGCCAGGGCCACCGCGCCGATGCCCGGGGTCTCGCCGCAGGTGGGCGACAGGCTTGCCTGCGAAGTCCCGCCGTATGCGCCCCTGTCGATGGCGCGATTGAATCCGCATTTGCCCTCGGGGTCGTCCGGAACTCGCTCCAATTCCTCGCCCATTGCATCCCTCACGTCGCCGGAATCCACAGCCGGACTCGTCGCGGGATCGTAGTACCAGTGCGACCCGTGCACTTCCCGTGTGCTCCACCGCCAGCCCTGGCTTCGGAGGTGGTAGTCGCCCTCGATCAAGATAGTCGTTGTCGTCGCGGAACTGGCGCCTCTGGTTGGTGCATTGGGGACCTCCTGCCAGGACCCCAGTCTCACGAAGCAGGGGTCGTCGATGATGTTGCCGTTGCTCTGCCCGCGGGTCCAGTTTTCGACCAAGGTGTATGTGAGTGTAGCACTTGGTCCAGCGCGCGTCGGAGTCGACACGGCTGTCTGCGGGTCCTCGTTGCCCCAGAAGATGCAGTTGTGGGCGGACGCGTCACTTGGAATACTGACGTTGGTCAGGTTGTTGGCGATGGTGCAGTTGATGAGCTGCGTGAACCCCGAGATGACCGGCTGCACGCCGCAGTCGTGGAACGTCGTGTTGTCGGCGATCAGGCAGTTGCGGATCGGGCCTTTGACGTCCTTGATCACCGTCGCGCCGCAGGGGCCGTTGCCGCTGAGGATGCAGTGGCTGACCGTCGCCTGCGTCCCGTTGCCGAGGATGCCGCCGCAGGTGTGGTTCTGGATCTTGAAGCCCTGGAGCAGGCAGTTGGCGTCCTCGACGCCGTCGAAAATCACCACGCCGCACAGGACCGTCTGCTCGATCACGGCGAAGTCCGTCGGGGCCGAACTCACCAGGCGGATGCTCTTGCCCTTGAAGCTGATTTCGTCATACTCCCACGGATCGGGCGAGAGGTAGCGCCCGGGGGCCACGACGATCGTGTCGCCGTCCACGGCCGCATTGATCGCCTTTTGAACGCTGTCGAACGCGTGCGCCGCCGAGCCGTCTGCGTCAGTGTCGCTGCCCCTGCTGTAGTAGGGCGACGGATCGTTGGGGGCGTTGTCGTCCACGTGGATCTGGGCGCGCAGCAATCCCGCCAGGGCCGACGATATGAGCAGTAGAGCAATCCATCTGTTTCTCATGGCAGGTCTCCTAAGAGATTTCTTGCCACAGAGGTCACAGAGAATCCAAACGAGTTCCTACGTGCGGCTCCTCTCATTCTCTGTGTGCTCTGTGTTCTCTGTGGCCAATCCTTCTTTCTTTACCGAGTTTGCAGTCCTTCGCCCAAACGCATCAGCCACAGCCCGGCGGGCGCAGGCGCCTGCTCCCGGCGGTCCCGTGGCGACGTGGACGCCGGCCGGCGTCCGTCTGCCTCGCGAAGCTTCGAATAGTCGAACGTCAACTCGCCTATCGATTCATCGCCTCGATGGAAGACGATGCTCTCGATCCAGTCCTGAATCAGGTGCACGCGGTAGACCAGCCGTGCCTGCGGGCCGTCGAGCACGATCTCGACCCGCTCGCCGTCGAGCCGCCACGTGGTGAAGGGGATCTTCGCCGCCGCGGCGTCGCGCCGAATCGTGTCGATCGTGTGCAGCCCGGTCCACGGCCGGCCGAGACCCTGGAACGCGCCGGTGCCGGCATTGGAGACGATCTGCTCGTCGCCCACCGCCAGGCTCAGCCACGGCCCGTGATCCTGAGCCGCCGCCGCGACGAAAGGCAGTCGGCCGCCGCCCGAGACGGGCTTGCCGCCGATGTGCCCGCGAACGTCGAACCACGCCCAGCCCTGTCGGTGGATCTCGTCCCGCTCGTCCACGATCGTGGCGTTGGTAGACCAGTCGTGCCGGAAATAGTCCTCCATCGACACGTCGTAGTTCAGCGTCACCTGCCGCAGCCGGTCGCCCTGGGCCTTCTGGGCCGCCACCAGCATCCCTCGCGGGCTCGGGGCCGCGTAGTCGAGGTCGCAGCTCCGGCCGTCCTGGGCCCGCAGAAAGCTCCGCATCGCGGGCGGGTCCGTCGGCAGCCGCCACACAGACAGGTCCGGCGAGAACTGCCGATGGTTGCGAATGCGGATCGTGTCGCCCTGGCGATAGTAGTTGGCCTGCTCCTTCTGGAGCCATTGGCTGTAGGCGATGGCCCGGCCGCCCGTGCGGATCATCACGACCTGGGGCGAGCCCGGCGGATAGTAATACCAGCACGAGGTCTCCTGCGAGACCGCCCCGGTCTGCGGCACGGCGGCCATCGCGATGGCTGCCGGCGGGCTCTCCTCCGCGCCGCCCGCCGCGACAACCATCGCGCCGCCCGCGACCGCTACGGCGCCCAGCGCCGCCGTCAGCACCACGTGCCTGGCGACCAAGGCCGCGATCGCGGCCCAGGGCCCGACGTGCAGCGTAGCCGCGGTGATCGAGACGCCCGAGACGGCCGCTTCGCTCGTCGCGCTGAGCTTGCCGAAGATCAATAGCGCGACCGGCAGCGCGGCCTTGTCGATCCCGTGCGCGTTGAGCAGCCTGGCCATGCTCTTCTTCGCCCGGTGAAAGAGGGCCCTGGCCCCCAGTTGCGTGCAGCCCATGGCCCGGCTGATTTCGCCATACGACATCTGGTCGTAGCACCGCATGACCAGCACCGCCCGCTGCCGGGGCTCCAGCTCGCCGACCGCCCCGACCACGATCTGCTTGAGCTCCCTCGCCACGAGGTCCGCCAGGACGTCCTGGTCCTTGGCCTCGAGCCAGTCCTGCTGCACCTCCGAGAGCGGCGTCTCCTTGTGCCGCCACCGCCGGCGGTAGTGCGCCCGCAGCTTGTTCAGCGTGATCGTGTAGATCCAGCACCAGAATCGCTGGGGGTCCTTGAGGCTATCGAAGATCTTGAGCATTTCGGCGATACTCTCCTGCACGATGTCCGCGGTCAGGTCGCGGTCCAGGGTCAGACGCCCGACGTACTCCGCCAGGCGGGGCTCGACGATCCGGACCAGATCGACTCTCGCCTCCGGGCGGCCCGCTTGTACCCGCCGGACCAGTTCGATGATGTCTGTGCGTTCGCTCATGTCGTCACAGAAACAGGTGTTCGCCGCGGCCCCATGTTACGCGAAATCCGCGCCGGAGGGCATCATTTTTCGCCCGCGTGCCGCTCGTAGGGTGGGGCTTGCCCCA
>JBDKUU010000093.1:0-4408 GCA_039679525.1 Phycisphaerales bacterium
GGATCGAGAGACTTCTCCACTTCACGAAGCAGAGGATCCGCAACGGCCAGTTCGCTGCCCGTTCGCACCGCGAGCGTGAGGTTGCCGGTCGGGTCCTGGGAAATCGGGAAGAACATCGTCGGGCGGGGCGCGTCGGTAAGACGCCGGCTGCGTATGGCCCCGACAACACCCACCACCTCGACCGGCTCCGACCCGCCGGGACCGGCCAGGTAGACACGCCGGCCCACGGGGTCCCGGCCGGGCCAGTATCGTTGCGCGAACGCGTCGTCCACGATCACCGTCCTGGGCCCCGTCGGCGCGTCTGTGGCGTCGAAGTCCCGCCCCCGCAGAAGCGGCACTCCGAGCGTGCGAAAACAACCGAGCGAAACGGTATTGATGCCGGCGGCAAGCCTCTCCCGGGGGCCCTTCTCGTAGCCTTCGACATGGTCGATGCTCCGGCCCGGCGATCCGCCAGAGAGCGGCGTATTTGAAATCAGGCCGGCCGATTCAACCCCGGGCAGCGTACGCACACGCTCCAGAAGCCGATCCAAGAACGCCTCGGCCCGGGCCTCGCTGTAGTCGTTCAGCCCGAGATCAAACGAAGCCAAAATCACGCGGGAGGGCTCGAATCCGGGGTCGGTTCGCTGAAGCCGCTCGAGACTTCGCGCGCACAACCCCGCGCCGACCAGCACCAGCATGGAGATCCCCACCTGCGACACCACGAGGGTGTCTCGCAGGCTCCATCGCCCGCCCGGGCCGTCGGCGGCGATCCTGGCGCCCTTCAATTCGCCCGCAAGTTGCGGACGGCTCGCCCGCCAGGCGGGGACGAGACCGAAGACGACTCCGGTCAGCACGGACACCCCGAAGGCGAACCAAAGCACACGCCCATCCAAGCCGCCCGCCAGCTCGAAAGACGATCCTGCCAGACGGAAACGCTCCAGGAGACCGGTCAACCAGAGGGCGACCAGCAGGCCAAGCCCGCCTCCGACCAAGGAGAGCACGAGACCTTCTGTGAGCAACTCGCGAATCAGCCGGCCCCGGGACGCGCCCAGCGCCGCGCGAACGGCGAAATCGCGTGAGCGGGCGGCGGCGCGGACCAACTGGAGGTTGGCCAGGTTCGCGCAGACAATCAGCAGCACCAGTCCGGCCGCGGCGCAGAGAACATGCAGAGGCAAGCGGGCCTCGCGGACTCCTTCGGCAAACCCGCCGGCGGCCGGAAGGACCACGATGTCCGTGACGGTATTGGTCGGCGTCACTGCGTGGATCTGCTCGGCCAGCGTCCGCATCGCCGCGCCGGCCTGGGCGTGCGTGACTCCGTCCTTCAACCGGCCGAGAATCTGGTGCCAGGTGAAGAATCGAGTCTGGAGAGGATGGTCGGGGCCCGGCTGGGCCCTTGTGAGTTGGCCGTACATGGTGAAAGGCACGTACAAGTCGGACGCTCGACCTCGCGTGGCGCCGAAAAACTCCCGAGGCGCCACTCCGACGATCGTGAACGGTTTGCCGTTGACGGTGATCGCGCGGCCGACAGCCTGTGGATCGCCGCCGAATCGGCGTGACCAGAGTCCATGACTCAGCACCACCACAGGCGCGTCGTCGATCTCGACCCCCTCATCCTCCGCGAACGTGCGTCCGACCGCCGCGGCGACCCCGAGCATCCGGAAGTAGTTGCCCGACACCAGCAACGCCTGCTGTCGCTCCGTGGCGGCGTCGACACCCAATCCGACGGGCATCTCGGCTACGGCGCAAAGATCGCTGAACACAGAGTTGTCCCGCTGGTAGTCGCGAAACAGAGGATAGTTGAATTCGTAATCCAGTCGCCCTCCCTGAAACTTCTGCGCCAGCATGGCGAGTCGGTGAGGGTCGCGCACCGGCAGCGTCCGCACCAACAGGCGATCCAGAACGCTGAAGACGGCCGTGTTCGCCCCAATGCCGAGCGCCAGCGTGAGCACGGCCACGGCCGTGAACCCGGGGTCCTTCCACAGCGTCCGCAAGGCGAAACGAAGGTCTTGCCACAACGTCATCATACAACTCCAGTCCTCAGTTCCCGGTTGTCGGTTCCCAGTCCTTGGTCTTCGACTCTCGCCGCCAGCTGCGAACTCATTCCTCACTCGCGCCTCAACGCCGCCATCGGATCGATCCTCGCCGCCCGCCGGGCCGGAAGATAGCCGGCGAGCAACGCAACCACGGCAAGAAGACCCGTAGCGGCCAGAAACGGACCGATCTCGAACGCACAAATGCCGTAGAACAGCGATGCGATCGCCCGGCTGCCGCCGTACGCCAGCGGCAAGGCGATCGCCGCGCCGACACCCGTCAGGCGCAATACGTCGCGAAGAACGAGGCGGAACACCAGAGATCGGCCGGCGCCCAGGGCCATTCGGACGCCGATTTCCCGCGAGCGTCGAACGACCGTGTAGGAGAGAACCCCGTAAAGCCCCAAAGCCGCGAGAACCGTCGCCAGCACACCGAAGGCGGCCGTCAGGAAGGTGAGCATGCGGTCTCCGGCGAAGAGGCGATCCTTGTCGTCTTCCACCGTGGTCAACCGGAACACTGCCAGATTTGGGCCCTCGGCCCGCACCGCTTCCCGAATCAGCCCTGCGATCGCAGCCGAATCTCCTATCGTGCGCAAGTAGTAAGTCACTTCACCATTGCCCCCCTCCTGCAGCAATGGCCGGTAGGTGAAATCAGGAATCTCACCCCGGATCTCATTCTGCCTGACGCCTTTGACAACCCCAACGATCTCAACGTCCGGCGTGCCTTTGGGATCGATCCCGAAGTAGACGCGGCGACCCACCGGATTCTCGCCGGGAAAGTACTTGTCGGCCGCTGCTTCATTGATCATCGCCACCGCCGGCCCGCCGCGAACGTCCTGCTCGTTGAACTCACGTCCCAGGACCACGGGAATGCCCATCGTGGCGAAATAGCCCGGCGTCACCTCATCGGTCCTCGGAGTGGGCATTTCATCGGACCCCTCGAACTTCACCGTGTGACCCCATGCCCACCCTCGCATGACGCTCCCGCTCGAAACCGACGCGCTGCGAACCCCAGGTAGTTGAGACAACCTCGCTATGAGCCGATCATGAAGCGCCAACGCCTCATCGGTTCGATAATGGGTCGCACTGGGATCCAGGGAAAAGGCGATCAACTTCTGCGTCGGAAAACCCGGATCGGCGTTCCGCAACCGATGCAGGCTGATCGCGAAGAGGACGCATACGATCAACAGCACCAGCGAAAGCGTCATCTGTCCCGTCACCAGGATGTGAAAGAACCGCCGCAAACCCCGGCCACCCGCCAGACTCGTGGACTGATCTCGCAACGTCTCGGCCAGCGTGGCGCGCGTGGCCAGCAAGGCCGGTCCCAAACCAAACAACAGGGCCGTCAAAGTCGCCGTCCCCAGAGCGAACCCCAGCATGCGGAGGTTCAACGTCGTCCCAATCGTTCCTCCGGCATCGCCATATGGCAGCAGGGTTGCCAAAGGCCGTGCTGTCGCAACGCCCAACGCCAACCCCAGAACCCCAGCGCCCAGCGCCAGCAGCAGACTCTCGGCCAGCATCTGCCGAACCACTCGCCAGCGGCCCGCGCCGAGCGCCAGGCGCATCGCGATCTCCTTTTGGCGCGACGTGGACCGGGCGGCCAGCAGACTGGCTGCATTCGCACACGCAATCAGCAGCACCAAACCCACCATCGCCATCTGCACGAACAACGGCGTCCCCATCTGTCTGCTCATAGGCGACTGTCCGGCGGAACAGGAAGTCAGCACAATCGGATGCTTGATGAACTCCTCGCGTTTCTCCGCCGGCAGGCTCTCAATCGTGGGCGCTTCTTCCGCGAGATTGCGTTGGTACAGAGCAGTCAATGCAGTTTCCGCCTGCTTGCGCCCCACTCCGGGTTTCAGCCGGCCGAAGAGGTTCAACCACAAGCTACGCCGATTGTCGAGATCGTTCCAGGATGGCGTGATCTGGGCCTTCATCGCAATCGGCGTCATCACGTCGAAGCTCCTTCCAAACTCCATGCCCCGGAACCCCGGCGGCGTCACGCCGACGATGGTAAACGCCTGCTCGTTGATGATGACCGTCTGGTTGAGGATCCGCTCGTCGCCACCGAAACGCCGCTGCCAGAAGGAATGGCTCAATACAATCACCGGACTCGCGCCCGGCGCAAGGTCGTCATCCGGCAACAGGGGACGTCCCAACGACGCGACAAGACCGAGCACCTGACAGTAGTTTCCACTGACCAACATGACCGTGGCACGTTCGGTCGCACCGGCGTGAGAAATGTTCGCCTCCGTCGGAAAGCTCGCGACGACCCCCTGGCACACCGTGTTCTCCTTCTCCAGATAGCGGTACATCGGATGGGAGAACGGATTCCAGCCTCGGCTGCTGCCACGGCACGGTCCGCTGGTCTGGAGGGCCACCAACTGCTCCGGATGGGA
>JBDKUU010000094.1:0-4955 GCA_039679525.1 Phycisphaerales bacterium
GCTGGTGGTCGCGGGAGTCGTTCCCCAAGCCGGCGGAGGTCATCGGTCACCTGCTGCTGCCGGACGCCTTCCGCGTCGATCCGATGCTGCGGCCCAAGCTCGAAGCCACCGCCAGCGCGACGCTGGATCAGATCGAGTTCCTCAGCGACGAGCGCCGGCCGGACATCCGCGTCCGCTATCGCAGCGACCGGGCCGGCGAAGATTGCTTCCGCCGGGACACCGGGCCCTTCAACTTCCTCTACCTCCTCAACGGCCAGGTCGACATGGGCAGCGGCGACCGCAGGCACCTGGTTCGCCAGATCGCCCGCGTGATCCGGGCCATGGCGTTCGAGCCCATCGGCCAGCAGGTCCGGTCCGACGCCAACAACAAACTCGCGGAGATCCTGCCGCAGCGGGACCCGGTCAACAATCATCGCCAATGTTTCTCCAGCTACGGCCTGTGGTGCGGGACGCCCGGACACGGGCGGGCGAACATCGAGTCCAGAATCCTGGCCGAACTGGAGACCCTGGGTCAGGATCGCCAGCAGGGCCGCGCGAATTTCCGTCAGGAGGTGCAGAGCCGGATCGCCGCGGTCGTGGGCGCCTCCCCGGGGGTCAACGAATTCATCCAGCCCGCGGCGGCGTTCCGATGGGACCCGCCGGGACGGGGGACCTCGCAGGAGGTCCTGTCGAATGTCTTGCAGAGCGTCCGCCGCTACGTCGAGACGTCGCTGCTGCCGGCCGCCCGCAGGGAGGGCGAGAAGATCCAGGATTCCGGCAAGCCGCTCGATCGCCTGATGGAGGCGACCGACGAGATGTTCGGCCGGGACTTCTTCAACGCCGAGCAGCTCAAGCCCGTCAGCCAGATCGGCGCGTGCCTGGACGCCTGGGTCGAGGGCCTGGAGGTTCTGCTCAACAATCGGCAGGCCGCCGCGACGCCGAAGATCAACGCCGTCATCACGGACATTCTGGCCGCGGTGCGTCAAACCCTTGAAGGGCTCGAACAAAGGGTGCCGGCGATCTCCTGGACGGCCACGGACATCGCTCCGCTGGTGAGCGAGGCGATCGACGGCCGATGGAATGCGATGGCCGAGGCGCTGCTCCACGAGAATCTGCTGGGCTCGATCAAGACGACGCTGCGGGTGTTCTCGATCCGCAAGCAGGCCCTGGACGCTCTCATCGAGCTGGCCTGGCAGCGCCGCACCGGCGGCGACCGGAGCCAGCGGAGCAACGTCCCCGGACGTCCCAATGGGGCTCCTCGCCTGGCGGACTTCTTCTCCACGCCTTTGTGCGCGTCGCTGGAGTCGAACAACGCCCTGGACAGCGTCTCGGAACGGGACCTGCGCCAGAGCCTCATCCGGCCGGTCCTGTTCGGCACGGTGATGTCGATCCGCGAGATCAAGCCCGAGCTGGCGGACGTGCGGGCCGTGGAGGAGCGGCTGGCGCAGAACCTGGGCCAGTTGGCCGGCGAGATGAAACGCTTTCTGCGGGACATCGAGAACCACGGCTGGGACACGTTCCGCAACGGGCTCAGCGACCATCAGGCGACGAACGAGCATCCGTATTACCGAAGCATCTGCGAGATCTGGCGGCTGGCCGAGCCCAAGATCGACCTGTCGAAGTCCCGCAAATTCGCGGCTCCGCTCGATGTCACGGTGGCTCAGCAGGTTCCCAGCTCGTGCGTCCCGCAACTGCTGACGCACAACTGCGAGATCAGTCTGCGGGAGGCCAACGTCGACGACAACTACCGGCACATCACCGGCGAATGGCTCCAGATCCTCCGCCTCCGCTACGGGTTCTGCCTCGAAGCGATCAGCCGATACAACAAGTACGTCGCGGCGACCGACGAGTACGTGCGGCGGATGGGCTTCGAGTTCTCCGATCTGTGGCTGGACAAGAGCTGGTACGTCTCCTATCAGAGCGCCCTGGCCGAGTGGCGCAGCCAGGGGAACGGGCAGAAGGACACGATGGAGCGGCGGACCTACGAAGCCAATGCCGCCAAGGCGGGCGCATTGCGAAAGCTGCTGGACTCCGTGAGCGAGCGGCTGCGACATCAGATGCGGTCGGTGACCGAGCCGGAGATCGGCATCCGCATGGCGGAGCTGCACGGCGGGACGAGTTCCCGCATCGACCTGATGCTCCACAGCATGCCGCTGGCCGATTCCGAGGCGGTTCGTCAGGGCCTGGGCCGGTGCCTGGCCCTGGTGGACACGCTGATCCAGAATGTGTCGCAGTGCACGGGCGGTCTGCCTGAGAAGGAGCGGCACATGGTCACGGACATGCTCGAAGGCTGCCGCGCCGACGTCCAGGCGTTCCGGGAAAGCGTGTAGCAT
This sequence comes from Phycisphaerales bacterium, assembly GCA_039679525.1. Lineage (GTDB taxonomy): Bacteria > Planctomycetota > Phycisphaerae > Sedimentisphaerales > Anaerobacaceae > PLanc-01. Next base: position 2,313 of record JBDKUU010000094.1, read on the forward strand.
TGATGATTGATTATTGATGATTTACTATTTGGCGAGGTCTTGAGACGGTTCGTGCAATTGGATGGGCAAGCCCCGCGAGTACTCAAATAGCAAATAGTAAATCGTAAATAGTAAATGTAAATTGCCGAGGGTTTCGTGGGCGCAAAGAACGGTCGGAAGAAAGGGTTGGGACCGCTGCCGACATTGTTCGTCGGAGTCGGGCCCTGCGCCGAGCGGACGTTGTCGGAATTTTCCGGCCTGGCCCGGCGGTTGACCGTCCCGGTCCAGGGGCCGTTCGGCCTGGTGCTCGCGGACTCCTACTGCGAGGACCTGTTCAAGTGCGACTGGCCCAACGTGTCGGACTTCAAGATCCCGGATGCCTCGGTGCGCCGCGACCGGTCCGAATTCATCGGCCGGGACGACGACAAACTTCTGGCTGCGTTGTCGGCGCTGGTGCGCCGCCTGCGATCGGGCGGGCAGGTCGCCGACCCCGCGGGTCCGGGACGTCTGCGGATGTGCTGCAATGTCCTGCTGGATCTCTCCGATCCGGGCGTCGTCCCTTCCGCAGTGCGGCTGATGCAGGGGCTTCGCAAAGCGGACCCGGCCCTGGATGTGACCGTACTGGGTCTGACCGATCGGACGGCCACGAGCGATTCGACCGGCGACAGCAAGTGGTTCGAGATCTGGAAGCAGCTTCTGACCGAGCTTCAAAACGAGCCCCTCGCCCAGCGGGTGTACCTGCTGGACGGATGCGATGCGGACCGCACCTGGTTCGAGCGGCCCGAGCAACTGCACCAGCTCGGCGCCGAGTTCCTGCTCCATCACGGCCTGACCTGTCGCGGCCTGCTGCGGCAGGGCGAGCGGGCGCGAGCCGCCGTGAGCGAGAGTCTCCTGCACGTGTGCGGGTCGTTTGGCTGCCGGACGATTCAGGCCGATCTGTCACTCGTGGCCGAGAGAATCGCCCAGAAGGTGGCGGCCGAGGACCTCAACGGTCTCTACGTGCGGCCCCTGCCCGACGGCTGGATGGAGAGCCTCGACGAGCAGGCTCAATCGCTCGTCGACAAGATCGCAAGCATTTGCGAAAAGACGTATCAGACCCGAACGCCCCCGGCGAGCGATCGTCGCGACCGTCCCGGCGGAGTCCCGCCGGGCAGCGCGGACGTCGATGACGCGGTCGCCAGGGCCGTCAAGAACGTCTGCTCACGCGAGCCGTTGCCGAGTTTGTGCTATTTCTTCTCATGCCTTCAACCCAGGCTTGGCAAACTGCTGACCCGCCAGCGGCTTTGGGATCGGGTCAAGACCCGTCGAGCCGTGGCGGAGGCGTTTCACAGGCAGGAAAGTTCCACGTACGAGCCGATGCGGACTTGGCTGTCGCAGCCCGAGACGCAGTGGACGGACCGTTTCACCCCCGCGCAGAAAGAAGTGTCCCACGTGGCGGTGGCCCGGCCCGCGAGCGCCAAGGGATACCTTGCGGGCATGCTGTTTCTCGCGATCGGGCTGGCCAGCATCTGTGCCGGCCTGCTCACGCGGGAGATGTTCTTCGTGATCGGAGGCGGATGCCTGGCCCTGGCGGCTTCCGTTCTGATGACCCTGCCGACCGGGTGGGCCCGTTACGTCCGCAACCGCGTTCGAGAGGGGCAGGACGTCTCGGAGTCGGGACCGATGGTGGCCTATCGCAAGCGTCCGAGCCCGGGCGTGTTCTGCGTCGCCACGGGGATGATTCTCGCGGGCCTTGCCGCCTTGACCTGGCCGCTCTGGCCCGGCGAATGGACCTCGATCACCACGGTCTGGGCCCTCGCGACGGCGGTGATTGCGGGCGTGGGCATCGCCTCGGTGGTCGCCTGCCCTGCGCAGACGCATCCGGACCGCGTCGATCGGCACGAAGCGCCGGGACATGCGAGCCCTCCGGTGTGGCGGTGCCGCGGCATGGGAGTCGCGTGCCTGGCTCTCGCCTGGGTCGTCTTCTGCCTCGGGCTCCCGACGCCGTCGGCCCCGGCGGATTTCGTCCAGTGGGTCTCGCATCTGGCCGGGCTTGGGTTGGTGGCTGTGGGCGTCGGCTGGGGGCTGCTGCCTCGGACCGGGTACGCCTATTTTGTCGATCGCATCCCCAAGATGCCGCTGCCTTTGGCCGGCGGAATCGGCCGTTCAGGCGCCGACCATGACATGGGGCGTCAGCTCGCCTCCATGGCAGGCTGGATCAGCCGTCTGACGCTCGAATCCGATCATCGTTCGGACGGGGCAGATCCCGGCGGAGTGCCGCGGGATCGCGAGACCCTGTTCGACTTCCTGGCCGCTGATTGGGAAGATCAGTTGGCCGGGGCGTTTCGCCTGGCGCTGGAGGCCCGGTCGGGCAAGTCCCTCATCGCTTTGGCTCAGCAGCCGGCTCTGTGGACCGAGTGCGTCACGAGAGAGCTTCAGGACCCGCACGCGACGTCCCGCGATCTGCCCTGCCTGTTCACTTTGCAGGCGGTCAAAGCCTGGATCGAGTCGCACACGTCGGCGGAACTGCTGGCCATGTTGAAGGTGGACGTCGGGCGGTTCGCTCAGATGAGCGTTCGACTTGCGTCTCCTCATTGGCCGACGCCTCGCGTCGAGCCGGACCTGAGCGCAGGGGTCATCGCGGTGGCGAAACCCCTGTGGGATCTCCTGGCTCCCCTGACGCAG
>JBDKUU010000095.1:0-4078 GCA_039679525.1 Phycisphaerales bacterium
GCGAACCGGGTGACGGCGATAACCTCATCGTCTTCTCGTCCGAGGGCAAGCCACTGGAGGTCTACGATCTCGACGCCGGAGAGTTCGTGTCCTATCGCTGAGGATGCGACATGAAGACGATTCCCCACCCCCTCCCGATGATCGTTATGAGGAGTGGTGGCGACACGACGGTAATCGGAGAAAAGCCATGAATTGCCCCAAGTGCGGTTGCCAACTGCAGCAGCTGATCCGCTGTCTCTCGCCGGTCGAGCAGCGAGACGAGGTGCGGGTGCTGGACGACGACGCGGAGGAGGGCCTGCGGGTGGAGTTCACGGGCGAGATGGAGATTCGCCAGAACGACGGCACGCAGCAGTGGGTCGAGTGCCCGCACTGCGGTCACGATCTGGATGACGTGACGGCCGACGGTTTGGAATTTGTGCATCGCGAGACGCCGGCGTCCGAGAGCATCCGGTTGGATGACGCGTCGAGGGCCCGCGGCCGCAACGGACTGTTCCGGCCAGCGGAGTTGAGCGTGGGCCGGTCGGAGGCGGAGCATACCATCGGCATCGCGGTGCGGTCACATAGGATGTACGCCGACATGCCGCCGATCCACCTGACCCTGGGCGTCGCCGATGCTGAGCTGCTGTTGGCGGTCCTGAAGCGGCAGGTGGCCGTTCTGAGTTCGTCCCGGTCGGAGGGGAAGCAGGGGTAGGCGAACTTGACAAGGGCGGGGGGAAGTTGTACCTTATCCAATAATGTGTCACATAGTATTCAAGCATCACGCCATGAATGATGCTGTTGGGGGCGTACTACGCGGACTCATCATCTCCAGGGGGGCTCTCCCTTATCGCTGCCGCTCGCGTTGTCCGCGATCTGCCGCAGTGTCGGAGTGCGAGCTCACCCATTCCGCCTCTTCCTCCTCCACCAGCCCTATCAGGTCTCTGATACTGACCGACAGAGCTGCGGCTATCGCCGCCAGCGTACGAAGGGATGGGCTTCGAAGACCCCGCTCGAGTTGCGAGATGTAGGTACGATGAGTCTCTGTGATGTCCGCCAGTCTCTCCTGACTCAGTCCACGACTTCTCCGGAGCTCGCGTAGAACGCGGCCGAAGGACTCTTCAATCATGTTGTTGAGTTTACTTGAACATTCCGGCACCGTCTGCAGACTCGATGGCACATTTGCTTCTGGGCCATCGTCGAGGCGTTCGGGCACATGGCCAGCACGACGATGGGCAGTGAAGCGACGTAGGATAGTGCGGGTGGGTGACGTCCAGCAGTCCGGGAACAAGCCTAGACTGACTGGCCACTCAACGCTTCTGGCAAATAGTGTTCCGACATTCTTCGGGGAAAGAAGCAGTAGCTATGAACAGAATTGCATTGGCGGTATTGAGTCTCTTGGTGACGGCGATGGTAGTGTTGGTTGGGGGTTGTGGCGGTGGCGGCAAGATCACACCGACCCCACTTTGGTCCGAGGTACTCCATCAAATTCCGGCGGCTGCCCGACTGCTGAGGGGGCCGACCTTCACTGGACAGCCGACCGATGATGGCCATCTGTCCTTCAACGGCTACGATGGCCTATTCCTGTACGATCCGGCGAATGAGTGGACCGCCACGGACACAATCACCAGGCTGCGACTTTGGTTGCCAGCCGGCGAAACGAGGGTCTTCCTCTACGCACGATACCAGCCGACTGAGTACATGTGTGCGGGTGTCATATCCACGGCGGGCTGTGCGATGTCCTACGTTAATAATGGCGTTCAAACCCGCTTGGCAGGCTACTCACCGCCGACGCTGGCCACCGGCTGGCATACGTATGAGTTGGCGGTTCGCGGTCTCACGGCGGAGTTTCGCGTGGATGACCAGTTGGCCCTCACCGGAACACTGCCGAGGGAATGGAGTGGAACGGGCATGATTGGCATGGATACCCAGGGCAGAGAGATATTGCTGGACACGGTGTCAGTGTACCCGTACTAAGCCTCAAGCTCGCCGCGTGGCAGCAGTGAGCGTTCTCGCATCGAGGACGGAAGCAACCAAGGGAGGCCTGATTGGAATGCGTAAGGGATTTACCCTAATCGAACTGCTGGTGGTGATTGCGATCATCTCGATCTTGGCTTCGATCCTGTTTCCGGTCTTCGCCAGGGCTCGGGAGAAGGGGCGGCAGGCCGCCTGCCTGAGCAACGACAAGCAGATCGCCCTGGGCGTCCTCCAGTACGCTCAGGACTACGATGAACACCTACCGAAGTTTTGGTACCAAACTTCTACGCTGGCGAGCGACACGGTTTACTGGTCCCACGAAATCCTGCCCTACATCAGGAATACCCAAATCTTCACCTGCCCGAGCCAGGTCATCGCCCCCTCGGCCGCGGACGTGGCGAGCCTGGGTGGCATGACCAATGCGATGCTGTGCGGCACCAACTACGGCCTTTGCGGCGGCGTGCGGGGCTGGAATACCGCCGGGGGCATCGCCGGTTGGGGCACGGTCAGCAACGGTCTGTCGAACTACATCGGTAGTTCGTCGCTGGACAGGTTGGTAGACGCCTCCGCGATGGCCATGATCGGCGACATCATCCGACCTTGCCCCGATTCCGGGAGGGACTACCCCGAATTTTGCTACTACGACGCCGATTCTGGAGCCTCCCCCTTGGCGGATAAGATGATGGCCGACCGACACAACGGGGGGGCCAACATCGCCTTCTTCGATGGACACGCCAAGTGGTCGAATAGGGCTGCCCTGCAACGGAGCTGGTTCGTGTATCCGCAACAGTCGAGCGGGGAGTAGGGCCCCGGACCTTGGTCCGCATTTTGCCCTGTCGCGGCTCAGCTGGAAGCGGCTGAGCTATCGTCGACACGGAATTCCGCAAGCGAAGAGAGATGTTCCACATGCGTAGGGGATTCACACTGATCGAGTTGTTGGTGGTAATTGCCATCATCAGCATCCTGGCGTCCATCCTCTTTCCCGTGTTCGCACGGGCGAGGGAGAAGGCCCGGCAAACGACTTGCATGTCGAACGAGAAACAGTTGGCGACCGGGATACTCATGTACTCACAGGACTGGGACGAGACATTCCCGTGGGCTCCCAACAAATATGGGGGACCGGGCAGTGGCGGAACGTATGGCGGATGGGTCTTCTACCCGGGCCTCTACCAGGACAATCCCTCGCAGGACTACTACGATGTCAGCCGGGGGGCACTCTATCCGTACGTCAAAAACCGGCAATTGTACATCTGCCCCAACGATGTCGTCGGAAGCGGTTGCAGCTATGAGATCAATGGCAATCTGGTGGGAGTAGCTCACAGTAGAGTATACGACGCGGCCCAAACCCTTCTGCTCGTCCACGAGGGCCGTTGGTACGATCTGAACCATCACAATCAGGACACTGCCAACGATGGTTTCTTTGCCGTGGGCGTGGACGCCCCGTCGTACAACCACAACGACGGAATGAATGTGGCGTACGTTGACGGACACGCCAAGTGGCAGGCGAAGACGGGAAATCTGCAGACCGTGTGGGATGCCTGCAGCCTGCAGCAGCAGTAGCGTCCCATCAAGGTGGGCTGGAGCCGGATCACACAGCTCTAAAGCCTCTGGTGCGTGGACTCGAGCATGGTAGCGACCAGACACGGACCCCCCGGCCGGGGGTCCTCGCTCGGGCGGCGATGCCCCCGGCCCCGCTTCGGAGATCGCGGGGGAAGGCGGGTAAGGCAAGCATTTTTCCACTCTTTACAGAGAGAGAAGATAGTAGAGAGTACCGTAGAAAGACCACCGGATTTTCGCGTCCTTACCGTCCTTCGATGAAAGCCCGGAAGGCTGGCCCACCCGCCGCCCCCCGTGTTGGACGCGAGTTAGGATAACCTTCGCGTAGGTATTCGAAGCACGAGATCGACCTTCCCTCGCGAACGACGGAGATCCCCGCCCCGATCCGCCCTCCTCCGTCATCTCCCTCAAGTCGCCTCGCCGCGAGTTCGTCCGCCCGACGTGTCGCCAGACATCTCGCACGTGTCATCATGGACGCCGCCACGTGCTCCGCCGCCGGACCTCCCGCCCCTCCCCCGTGGAGTTCGGGGCGTTGATCGAGGGCCCGCCCCCGAGGGCCCACCCCCGC
>JBDKUU010000096.1:0-5916 GCA_039679525.1 Phycisphaerales bacterium
GGGTTCGAATTTGTTTGGGGTCCGATCCCGGGATGTGTCACAAAATGCGATGATCGATGGCGATGTACGAGGGACAGGCCGCCCGGAAGTACCGGGAACGTCACGGGGCCTTCGCGATCTCGATTCCGCCGGCCGCCGCGGCGGGACCGGGCAGACGCAGTCTCGCCCGCGTGCCGACGTGGATCACCGTCTGTCCGGCCATGCCGAGGACCAGGACGGCCACGGTGAACCAGTACGGGGCATAGGAGCTTACGTGCTCGCACAGGTAGCCGCCCGCCGCCGAGCCGACCGTAAGGCCTATGGAGATCACTGTCTCGTGGATGGCCATCCGGCCCGATCGTTTCCTGCTGCCCGAGGCCCCATAATAAAGGTGGGAGCAGTAGGCGAAACCATAGGCGAGGCCGAGGAGAGCCGACGACGCGACCAGAACGCACAAAGCCCGGCCGTAGATGGTGATCAGCAACGTCAGGAGCAACGCGGCTTGGCCGACGATCAACAGGCCGGGCTTGAAATGCCACCGAGCCCATCGACCCGCCGCCACCAGGGCGACGAAGGTGCACAGAGCATAGATCGTCAGGTACAGGCCGAACTGGGACTCCGTGTACCCGAGGTCCCGGAAGATCAATGCGAATTCAGACCGAATCACGCCGTACGACGCGCAAGCACTGAACAGAGCGATCCGGGATATCCACCGGCAATCGACAAGCAGCCTGGGGTCGTACGCAACCTCTGTAGCGTCCGCTGGTTGCGGCGAGCCGGGTGTTTTGTGGGTCGAGCCGTCCCGGGCGAAACTCAGGATCACCAGCGACAGGGCCACCGCGATCACCGCCCCGACCAGCGGCAGAACCGGGTCGACCTCGAAAAGCCAGCCGCCGATCACCGGGCCGATCGTCCCCCCGCTGGACCAGGCTCCGTTGTACCACCCGAACCGCCGGTTCAGTTGGACGCCCTCGAAGTCGGAGGAGACCCAGCTCATCAGGAAGGGCCAGTAGAGGGCCATCGTCGCGCCGCCGACCCCGCCGGCTGCGATCAGGGCCCAGATCCACGCCAGGTTGTTCGTCCCGACCCCATGCTTGGCGCACAGGAACACGACAGCCATGGTCAAGGTCGCACTCAGCGCCACCACGCCGGCTGAAAGCGTGGCCCGCTTGACGCGAAGGTGGGTCAGACGCGAGCCGGTGACCAGCAGAGCGATCATGTATGCCAGTTGGTTGATCGCGGGCGCGTAGCCGACGTGGGCGTCGGTGCCGCCGATAGCGCAAAGGATGAAAGGCATCGCCGCCCAGGCCATGCTCAGGCAGATGGCCATCATGAACGCCGCCCCGTACTGCGGCCAGGCGCCGGCGTTTCCCGATGCGAACGACGCCATCGGAGATCCCCCCTCCCGGCCGCCAAGCGGCATTCCAGTGCTTTCGTGCGACATCCCGACCTGCTCCACCAAAAGGATGAATTCTAGCATCGCGGGGTCGATTCGCAATAGGATAGAAGGCCAGCCCCCGAGCACAGACACAGTACGGATACACCGACACCATTCACTCTGGGTTCGTTTGTCGGTCTCCGCAGGAAGAAGAATGGGTGATGAAGGATTCGAACCTTCGACCGGCTGATTAAGAGTCAGCAGCTCTACCAGCTGAGCTAATCACCCGAAACCGCCGCCGGACTAACGCCGTCGGTCTCAATGCCTCAAAAGCATTGAAGCGGTAAGTGTACTACGTCCCCCGGAAGAATGCAAGGGGTATTTTTGTGGGTTTGATAAGACTTTTTGCGGAGGTAGTCGCCAACCTAACTTATCGGACGCACGCCCGACGCGACAGTTTTTCCCGCAGGGTCCGGCGCCGCTTCACCTGTTTGGCCCCGAGACAACGTTTATTTATGTTTTAGATGGCCACCGGCACGCGGATCTCGCCGCCGGGCCATTTCATTCTATGATTGCAGGATTATCGGTGCTGGACAACGTGATCGGGGGCATGACATCGAGTCTTCCGCGGCCTGCATCCGCGGAAAGACCTTCTCAATTGGCGGGTCGCGAGAGCCGATTGAACAGACGGATTGATTCCAACGGAATTTGGAAACGGATGTGATCATGCTCCAGAAGTGTACGATCCTCGGATTGGCTCTGTTGCTCGTGGGCGCCCTCGCCACGGCGTGGGTGTACAACGAGACGCGAACGGAGCGGGCCCAGGCCCCGGCGCCGGGAGTCAAGTACGCTCTGGGCCCCGAGGAGTACCTTGACAAGTACGGCCGTTGGTATGAGCTCAGCCCGGAACAGCAGAATCAGCTCGTCCTGGAGCTGGACAAGGACCGTAAGGACAAGACGCCCGAACAGTTGGTCCGCGAGCAGCAGGCCCGCCTTCACGCCGACCTGGAGAAGCTGGCAGCCGGGCAGATGCATCCCGGCGAGATCGCCGACGTCCTGTACGGCGCCGGCTGGGAGAACGAGGTCGAGCAGTACAAGAAAATCAATGAGCAGATGGAGATCGCACAGATCGTCTCGGTCGTGTGCTTGTCCATCGGAGGCGGCCTCTTCGGCCTGTGCGTCGTGATCTGGGTCGTGCGATCGTTCGTACGACTCCTTCGCCGCCGGCGGTCCATCGCACGGCAACGCGAAGAGGAGCCGAAACCCAAGGCCGAGCTGATGGACATCGAACCGCGAGAACCCGACGAGGAGCCGGAGGAGGCTCCTCGGCAGGGAAGGAAACGCCTGGCCCGAGTGGAATCGGCCGAGCCTCTCAACATTGACATCCCGCTGCAAAGCCCGATCGCTCACGAGGAATCTCTTTCTCCCCTGGTGGCGGCCCGCGCAAGACAGCACCGATCGTCCCTGGTCGCAGAGCCTGCGATGGAAGACGACGGCGTGGCCGTTCTGCTGGCCGACGCCCCCTCCCAGGAGGCCGAGTGGTCGGCCGATTCTCAGTGGTCCGTCGGCCAGGGCGTAGCCGCTGCGACCCAGGCGATCCCGAACCCGCCGCAACCGGCGGTCCGGACGAGGGTTCCCCTGGTGTCTCCGCCTCAACCCAGCGCGTCCCCGGCGGAGACGGCGCTGAAAGAACAAGCCGACAGCCTGCAGAAGCAGATTGCGGAATTCAAGGAAGTGGCCCAGAGCGTCCAACAGGCGGCGACGCGGGACCAGGCCGAACCTCTCAGCAGCACGCTCAAGGAGCTGGCTCAACAGGTCTCGGCGATTCGCGAGTACGCCGCCAATCAGCAGGACCGGGTCGAGAAGCTCCAGGACGGCTACGACTGGGGCATCATCCGCACGTTCTGTCTCCGCGTGATTCGGTGCGTGGACAATATCGAGAATCGGATCGAGAACCCGCCCCAGGATTGCGCGGACCTGATTTACCTCGAGGAGGTCCGGGACGAGCTGCTCTTCGCGATGGAATCCAGCGGAGTCGAGAAGTTCGAGCCCGACCTCAACAGCGAGTACCGCGGCCAGGAGAAGCTGGCCGAAGCAGTCCGAGAGAAACAACCTGCCCCAAAGCCCGAACAGGCGGGCAGGATCGCCCAGGTCTTGCGACCGGGCTATCGATACATGATAGATGATGAGAACTATAAGGTGGTGAGAACCGCGCAAGTCAGACTGTACGGTTGATGCGTCGGCATCGACAGATTTGACGCGGCCGGGTTGGACACAGGAGAGACACATGGGTAACATCGTCGGCATAGACCTCGGGACTACATTTTCGTCCCTGGCAATGCTCAACACGATCGGCAAGCCGGAGATCGTTCCGAATGCGGACGGAGATCGGCTGACCCCGTCGGCCATCTTCTTCGATGAGGACGACGGAGGCATCATCCGCGTCGGCGTCGAGGCCCTGAACTCGCGGCACCTCAACGCCGCGCGTTCCGTTCGCTGGGTCAAGCGGCACATGGGCGATCCCGACTTCAAGGTGCCCATCGACGGCAAGGAATGGACGGCCACCGAGCTGTCGGCGCTGATTCTCAAGAAGCTCTACCAGGACTCCAAGGCCCAGATCGGCGAGATCCGCGACGCCGTGATCTCGGTGCCCGCCCACTTCGACGAGATCCGCCGCAAGGCGACGATGGACGCCGGGACCGCGGCCGGGTTCAACGTGATCGGCATCGTGAATGAGCCCGTCGCAGCCGCCCTGTGCTACGCCACGACCCGGGACGTGTCCGGCCGAGTCCTCGTGTACGACCTCGGCGGCGGAACCTTCGACGTGACTCTCATGGACGTCAAGGGCCTGGACATGGAGATCATCTGCTCCCAGGGCGACCACGCCCTCGGCGGCATCGATTTCGATAAGACCGTCCTCGACCTCCTTCAGAAGATGTACCACGAAAAATTCGGGGTCGACTTGATCAGCTCCGAGGAAGTCCGGGCCAAGTACGAGGACGAGGCCGAGGATATCAAGAAGACGCTCTCCCGCCGGCCGTCGGCAAAGACGATGCTCTACGGGCCCGGCGGCAACATGCGGGCCGAGATCTCCCGCGAGCAGTTCGAACAGGGAATCACCCCGCTGGTGTCCCGCGCGGACATGCTGGTGGAGGTGGTCCTCGAAGAGGCGGGCCTCAAGCCGTCCGACGTCACCACCGTCCTGCTGGTCGGCGGCAGTACGCGAGTGCCCCTGATCCGGACGCACCTGGAGTCGATCTTCGGCTTCCCGCCGGAGTGCTCGATCAACGTGGATGAGTGCGTCGCCCTCGGCGCCGCCCTGCACGCGGGCATCACGAAGCTCCGCGACAACCCCGACGACGTCGCCTCCGGCATCCGCGAAGGCCTCAAGGACATCAGCCTGACCGACGTCTGCAACCACAGCTACGGCACGATCTGCGCCCCGATCGACAAGGAGACCGGCCGGCGGGTCGTACAAAACCGGATCATCCTGAAGAAGAACACGCCCCTGCCGTGCGAGGTCTCGCAGACGTTCTACACTGTCTCGGAAGGCCAGAAACGCGTGGAAGTGACGATCACGCAGGGCGAGGACGCCGACCCGGCGTACGTCAACCGAATCGCCACGCACAGCCTCGAACTGCCGCCGGACCGTCCGGCGGAACGGCCGATCCAGGTGACGTACAGCTACGACCTGAACCAGCGAATGCACTGCGCGTTCAAGGACGTCGAGTCCGGGCGACTGCTCGAGCTGGACTTCTCGCTGGATGAAAACGACCCGGCGGCGGACGAAACTGCCGAACAGGCCGCAAAACTCGAATCGTGCAAGGTGCAATAGGAGTCCGGGTTCATAGGGCCCGACGGAGTCTATGTCCGCAGGATTGTCGAAAATCTTGGCCTCGATCAGAGCTTTCTGCTCCGGCATCCTCAAGCGCGCGTGCTGCGGAGCACCGCCGCAACTGCCTTCGGCGGCGAACACTCGCCTGGGCAAGGCCTGGGACCAGGTCAACAAGCTCGCGGGCAATCGAAGCGAGTCCTCCGTGCCGGATGAGTTGTGCCGTCCTTTGGACCTCGCCAGACTCAACTGCCGTGCGAGGATCGGGCGGCAAGCCGAGGGCGAGTCCTTCCGATCGGTCATCCTGATCGACCTGTGCGGCACGATTCAAGCACCCGGCGATGGGCACGAGGTGAGTCTGACCATCGGGATTCGGGACGTCACCGATCATGAGACCGAATCGCTGCCCGTCCTGAACCGCCCCAAGCACGGTCCCCTGAACCCCTCCTCCCACTTCACTTTCGAGTCGGACATGGGACGGCTCTGCCGCCAGGCGACGGTGCTGGAGGACTGGACCGGGGTCGCCCAGATCTCGCCGGAGTGGTTCGTCCTGCCCCGCACGGGCACGCGGCGGATGCGCTATACGGCCTCCGTCGTCTCGCGTCAGACGGGCGAAGAACTGGCCTGCTGCGACTGCGTCGGGGTCTACGAGAACACCGAGACCGGGTACCTCGACGTGGAAGACAACATCCAGCGAGCCAAGACGCTGGCCGTCGGACTGGCGTTC
>JBDKUU010000097.1:0-18670 GCA_039679525.1 Phycisphaerales bacterium
AGGCCGCCTTCACGCTCGGGCGAACCCAGGCACTTGACACGCCCGGCTCGCTCGTAGAACGCCGCGATGCGGGCCGACAGGTACGCCGGGTAGCCTTCCTCGGCGGGCATCTCTTCCAAACGCGTCGAAATCTCACGCATGGCCTCGGCCCAGCGGCTCGTGCTGTCGGCCATGAGAGCCACCGTGTAGCCCATGTCGCGGAAATACTCCGCGATCGTGATTCCCGTATACACCGACGCCTCGCGGGCGGCCACCGGCATGTTCGACGTGTTCGCGATCAGCACGGACCGCCGCATCAGGGGTTCGCCGCTTCTCGGGTCTTTCAGCTCGGGGAACTCGGTCAGCACGTCCGTCATCTCGTTGCCGCGCTCGCCGCAGCCGACGTAGACCACGATGTCCGCGTCGACCCACTTGGCGAGCTGGTGCTGGACGACGGTCTTGCCCGTCCCGAAGGGCCCCGGCACGCAGGCCGTGCCGCCCTTGGTGATCGGGAAGAACGTGTCGATGACGCGCTGCCCGCTGACCAGCACGTTCGTCGGGGCCAGCCGCCGGCCCAGCGGCCGCGGGTTTCGCACGGGCCACTTCTGCATCAGCGTCAGCTTGTGCTCGGCCCCCTTCTCATCCACGCACACCGCCACGGTCTCCTCGACCGTGTACTCGCCCTGCGAGATGCTCTTGATCGTGCCGCGAATCCCCGGCGGGACCATGATCTTGTGCAGCACCAGCGAGGTCTCGCGCACCTCGCCGATGACGTCGCCGGGACCGACCTTCGCCCCCTTGGCCACAGCCGGCTTGAACGCCCACTTCTTCTCGCGGGACAGGCCCGGCATCGCGCTGCCGCGGCTCATGAAGGAGCCTTCGAGCTTCACCAGGGCGTCCAGCGGCCTCTGAATGCCGTCGTAGATGCTCTCGATCAGCCCGGGCCCGAGCTCGACGCTCAGCGGCGCCTCGGTGTCCAGCACCGGCTCGCCCGGCCCGATGCCCGTGGTCTCCTCGTAGACCTGGATCGACGCCCGGTCGCCGCGGAACTCCACGATCTCGCCGATCAGGTTCAGCGAACCCACGCGGACCACGTCGTACATCCGCGCCCCGGACATGCCCTCGGCCACCACCACCGGCCCGGCCACCTTCATTACACGACCTTGTCTTTTCTCTGTCATCGTTCTCACAACCTTCTTTTCGTCGTGCGTATTGCGTCCTGCGTCGTGCGTGCTCCGCAATTCGCGTGCTGTCACAGTTTCTTGGTCAGGTTCATAACCATCCGACACTCGTGATCCAACTTCTCGAGCAGCTCGGCCTCTTCTTTCCGTCCCATGTAACCCAACTCCCTCCCAATCGTCGCCTGTGTCTCCAATTCGGCGCAACTCCCCAGCGACACGTGCAGGAACTGCCGGAACTCCTTGTTGTGTTGCCTCCTGAATCCCTCAGCGACATTCGAGGGTATTGACACGGAGCAACGTCTCATCTGGCCGACCAGCCCATACATCTCATGTTGTGGGAACCCCGACGTCAACCGGTACACATCCTTGACGATTTCAATCCCAAGTTTCCATATCTCCAGGTCTCTATATGACTTCGCGTTCTCAGCCATCTTTCGCCTCCTGCGCACGACGCAAGACGCACTACGCACTGCGTAAAATGTCGATCCCCGTGGCAAGCTTGAGCACCCTGCCCAGGGCCTCGCTGGCGAAGCCTTCGGACGCCTGCGTGAACGGCACGACGACCACGCAGGGCGTGGGCTTGGCCTCCGTGGCCGCCAGGACCTCGTCGGCCGTCGCAGCGATGGTCTCGGCCACGACGAGCAGCGCGTACTGCCCGTGAACGATCTGCTCGGCCGCCTTGACGATCTGCTCGCGCTCGTGCCCCACGGCGTACGTGTCCACGCCCAGCGCCGAGAACGGCATCACGAAATCGGCATCCCCTAATACTGCGACTTTGCCTTCCATCTGCTTTTATCTCACATTCGCCGACACATCGGCCATCGGCGGCCGCAACAGGCCGCCCGTCATTCCTTCGCTCCGTGCCTACGCAGGAGTTCGACAATCTCTTCGTGCCCCTTGCGTTTTGCCAGCGACAAGGGACTGCTGCCCATATCGTTTTTCACGTTCACATCGGCGCCGTGGGAGATCAGAAGCTCCACCATCTCCCGATCGCCTCGAGCGGCCGCATGATAGAGCGGGGTCCATTCGATGTGGTCCCGGACGTTGACATCGGCCCCGGCGGCGATCAATTGCTCCGCCGCACTCTTATGCCCGCCGGCGACCGCAAGCTCGAGCGGCGTCGTTTCGCCGAAGCTCTTCGCGCCGGCCTGGGCTCCTTTGGCCAGCAGCAGTCTCACCGTGCCTTCATCGCCGCGATCAGCCGCATAGTGCAAAGGAGTCCAGTGCTGATGATCCCGCGCGTTCACGTTGGCCCCGCGTGCGATCAAAAGTTCAGCCACTTTTTCGTTCCCGGCAAAGTGCAGGACCGTGCTGCTGTGCCAGACCATCTTGGCATCGCCGCGGCTCCCTCCGTCGAGGAACGCCTTGACCTTGGCCTCGTCGCCGAGAAAAGCGGCCGCAAACAGCGTCATCGTCGCCCCCTTGGCCAGGAGCAGTTCGACCAGGTCCTTGTTTCTGCTGGCGACTGCGTAGTCGAGGACCGACGTGCCGCCCTTGTCCGCGGCGTTCACATTCGCCCCGGCGTTCAGAAGCGCCTCGGCGATGTCCTTGCGTCCGACGCTGGCGGCGGAATGCAGAGGAGTCCAGCCGCCTCTGTCTTTCACATTCACTTCCGCGCCCGCGGCGAGGGCCGCCGTGACACGTTCGACGTTCCCCTCCTGAACCGCCTTCTGCAGCGAGGTCGGAGCGGTCTTTCGCAGGTCCTCCGTCGCGCGATCCGACTTGGCTCCATAGGCGATCAGAAGCTGGGCCACGTCTTCATGGCCGCCCTGAATCGCCTGGTAAAGGGCAGTCCGAGCCTCCGGCCCTTCGCGTCTCAGGAGCCGCACGCCGCCGGCCGTGCCGGCGTTTACGTTGACGTCCGCGCCTCTGCGAATGAGCAATTCCACCACGTCGGCGGTTCCTTCCCGGGCCGCCAGGTGCAAGGGCGTCCAACCTTCGTAATCCTTCGCGTTGACGTTCGCGCCCTTATCCAGAAGCAGCTCGGCCACGTCCTTCCCGCCGCGATAACTATCGGCGGCCTCGTGCAGAGGAGTACGGCCCCCACCGGTTTTCGCATCGAGACCGGCCCCGTGGGCGAGCAGGACTTCCGCCGCCTGTCTGCTGTTGGACTTCGCGGCGACGTGCAGAGCGGTCTCGCCGAAGCGGGTCTTCGCCTGGATGTCGGCGCCTTTCGACAAGAGCAACTCGATGATGTCCCCGCGGTCGTCTCCACTTGCGGCGTGCAGGGCCGTGCCGCCGTCGCTGCGCCTCGTTGCGTTGACATCCGCGCCGGCGGCGATCAGTCGCTCCAAAGCACTGATGTCCTTCCCCAAGGGGAAGCAGTACAGCGGAGTCCTGGCGCTTCGCATGGCTGCGGCATTGACGTCGGCGACATGATCGATGAGCAACTGGACCAGATCCCCATCACCCCGCCGGAGCGCCATGCACAAGGGAGTATCGCCACGCCCATCCGGCTCATCCGCAGCAGCGTCTTTGGAGAGAATCGCTTTGGCCGCCTCGGCATTGCCCCATCGCACAGCTTCGTGCAAAGGGGTCGATCTGACAGCCATCGGCAAGGCGCCCAGCCTCATGACCGTCCTCATCGCACGAGCATCCGCGCCATTCTCCAACAACAGCGTTACAAGATTCGCATACCCACAGAAGGCCGCTACATGCAGCGGCGTGCAGCCGTCCGGATCTGTCGCCTTGACGTCGGCGCCCGAGGCGATCAGGAATCGGGCCACTTCGTCCTGCCCCTGCATGGCGGCGTAATAGAGAGCCGTACAACCGCTCTTGCCCCTGACGTTCACATCGGTTCCGCCTGCGAGCAGTTCCTTCACTTTGTCCAGATCGCCGATGTACGACGCCACATGAATGCTCGCCAAGGCGCGCGTCGGAACGCCCCTGGACACGAGCAATTCAACGAGGCCCTTTCGGCCGCGAGCGCTCGGCGCCAGAGCGACATCGAGCGAGGTCCACCCTTGCTTGTCGACGGCGTTCGGGTCCGTGCCCTTGGCCAGAAGCAGATCCGCCGCATCCGTGTAACCCGCTGTCGCGGCGAAGTGCAAGAGCGTGCTTCTTCCATCGCGGGTCCTTGCGTTGACGTCCGCGCCGCGGGCGAGGAGGTACTCCAGGATGTCCGTGCCGTCTCTCGACAACGCGTGGAACAGAGGCGAGCTACCGGCCCGTTCCTTCCCGGCCAGGTCCGCCCCTTTGTCGAGGAACAGCCCGACCAGCTCCTTATCGTTTCTCTTGATGGCCGCGGTCAGAGGCGTGTCGCCGCTGGCGTTCTCGGCGTTCACGTTCGCCCCCCTGGCGATCAGCAACTCGATTGTCTCTCTGTGGCCGTTCTGCGTCGCCTCCAGGAGAGGGGTGAAACCGCCGATGGTCCTCTCGGTCCTGGCGACGTTGACATCCGCGCCTTTGTCCAGGAGGATTTCGACGACCTTCGTGTGTCCGTTCCGAGCCGCCAGATGCAGAGGCGTGGCGTCGTCCTTGTCGGTCAGGTTCGGGTCCGCCCCTTGCGAGAGCAGCAACTGGACCTGGTTGACATCCCCCGCGGCGGCCGCCAGGTGCAGAGACCGGCTGGGTCCGCCGACCTGCTGCTGGTTCTGAGGCACAACCGCCCCGGGCGCAGCCGGCTCCTGGCCTTCGCACGTCATCGCGAGAAGTGCGATCGCCAGGGAGAAACAGGATGTCGCCGTCCATCTCGTCATCGTCGTTTGCTTGCGGCTTCGTATCTCATGTCACGCAAGTCGATCCACGATCAACTTCGTTTCCAGATTGTTCCGCTTGGCCGTCAGGATCAGGCGGACCGTTCGGATCTCCTGTTCCTTGGCCAGCAGGAACGCGACCACCGGCTGGGGGCCCGCGGCGATCTGGGTCGTCTGCCGCAGGTAGCCCATCGCGTAGTCGTCGCACTGTTGCTCGATCTTCAGGAACGAGCCGTTCGACGCCACGTACGCCGCGCCGGCGTCCAGGATGTGGTGGTACGGCGTCCCGAAGAACAGCGCCCCCAGCGCCTCGTACGGCAGATCGAGCCCCTGCCGCAGGCGGTCCATCTCGACGAATCCGCCCTCGAGGAACACGTCCCGCGGATCGGCCTGGAGGAATTTCACCCGAAGCATCGTCCTCAGATTCGCCATGTCGATCTGGATGCGGAAGAGATTCGTCAGGAACTCCGCGCCGTCGGCCGTCTCTGCCGCGTTCAGCTTGTACTCGGCCTGCGCGTGTTCGATCGCGTTGTCGATCTGGCGGATGTCCTTGTTCTGATAGTACGCCAGCGTCGCCCGGTCGATGGCCGTCTGCACATGCTCCGGCAGCATCGCGAAGTTCTGCTCTTCGAAGGCCTGGTGCAGCAGTTCCGGCGGGACGTTGCCCTCGGGGCTGTAGTCGGTGCCGACGGGCTTGTCCGTGAGAACCCGGCGCAGGACCAGGCGAAGATTCGCGTAGTCGTCCCGGCTGCGGAACAGCTCCACGATCCGCTCGTCGAGCATCAGATCTTCGAACAGCCTGCGGACCGCGGCCCGCCGCTGCCTCAGCACCGTCTCGACTTCGATGCCGCCCGAGCCTTGCGGAAGCGTGTACTCCGTGCCGCTCAGGGACGAGGCCGCCGAGGCGAAGTCCGACGCGTTGGCCATGTCGGTCAGGACCGTCCGCGTCAGCATCTGCGTTTCCAGGGTCCGGACCTGCGCGGTCTGGAACATGTAGCGGTAGTCGTCCTCGCCCACCGGCGGGTACGTGAAGAAATCGTGAATCCCCAGGTCCATCTTGTCCAATCGCATCTGGGCCATGTTCTGTTACCGCGACCGACCCGCGTCGGCGTTGCTTGAAAAGAGGTCCTTGGCCACTTCGATTTCGAGGTCCTTGCGGGCCTGGCCCACGAGCACGTCCACCGAGACGTTCGTGCGGACCTTGCCCCGCTGGAGGAGAAACCCCGCGCCGAAGTTGTGCTTCTCGTCGGACAGCGTCAGCTTGCCTTTGCCCTTCAGTCGCGCGTTGACGTCGGCGACGAGCTTGGCGTCGATCCGGGAGTCGCTCTTGCCGGGGACGACCGTCTCGTCGCCCGTCTCGACGGCGGCGGCCATCAGCCTGGCCATCAGCTCGCGGTATTCCGCGTCGGGCAATTTCTCGATCTTCTGGCGGGCCTGGGCGAACGCCTCGTCGAGGAGCGAGGCCTTGGCCGCCGCGTACTCCTTCGCGGCCTCCATCCTCGCCACGGCCAGCCGCTGCGAACGCTCGTCCGCGGCGGCCTTCTCGGCCAGAGCCTGGGTCTGCTGCTCGAATCGGGCCAGTTCCTCGTTGAGCTTGCCCGTCTCGGCGGCCTCGCGCTGCTCTGCCTGCTTGCGGATCGCGTCGGCCTGGGCCTTCGCATCCGACAGTATCTTCGTTATGACCTGATCAGCTTCCATCGTGCATTCCTGCCGAAAAGGGGTGTTCACTTACGCGCCGGCGCCGGGAACGGCCAGCTTGATGCCCATCAAAAGGACCAGCAGCGAAATCAGGAAGCCCAGAATCGCGTACAGCTCGATCAGAGCCGCGTACACGACGCCGGCCTTGAAGGCCATGTCGGGCCGCTTGGCGCTCATCAGGATGCCGGCGGCGCCGGTTCTGCCCTGGTGAATGGCGCTGATCATGCCCGCGATGCCGACGGGAAGGCAGGCCGCGAGCATCGAAAGGCCCTGGTACCACGTGACCGGGACCGCTTCGGCGCCGAACATGTTCAGCTTGATCATCACGAACAGCCCGATGACGAAGCCATAGATGCCCTGCGTACTGGGCAGCACGACCAGGAGCATCAGGGTGCCGTACCGTTCCGGCTTCTCACTCAACACACCCGTGGCGGCCTTGGCGGCGACCCCCAACCCGATCGACGACCCGATGCCCGCCAGAAACACGGCCAATGCAGCCCCTGTCAACGCGAACGGCAAACCCATCATTTCCAACATAGTTTCTGACCTCTTTCCCTTTGCGTACTTTCGTAGACTTCTGCCCAACCGCTGCCTTGGTCCAGCGGCATCATTCGATCATGATATATCTGTAATCGTTCTGCAGCGGAGTGAACGCCCGGCCGCCGCCCTGGAAGAACTTCGGGAAGAACTCGACAAACTGCAACCGCAGGCTGTGGACGAAGGCCCCGAGCATCGAGAGGGCCAGGTTGAACAGGTGCCCGCCCACGAAGAGCAGCGCGCCCAGCAGCCAGCCCACGTACGGGACATCCATCACGAGCTTGACCAGCACGTTGATCGCCATGCCGAAGCCCGAGCCGACCATGCCCAGCGCCATCAGACGCACGTAGCTGAGGATGTCGCCGCCGTAGAAGACGGTGCTGAACAGGTTGAACACGCCCATGCCGATCCGGCCGGCCCAGGGCAGGTCCCGCCCGCTGAACAGCAGGATGACGATCCCCGCGACGATGGCCAGGATCCCGCAGACGCCCGCCAGCGCCGAGGGCAGCAGCCCGCCCTTGCTCAGGCCCAGGCACAGCAGGCTGTTGAGCATCACGATCCAGCTCAACTGGTCGTAGATCGCGGCTTTCGCGTCCTTGCGGGTCACGAGATTGTGGAAGAACGCGATGAACAGGCCGAACTGGATCTGGAAATAGCCCAGACCCAGCGCCAGGATGAAGAACGTCATCGGCTGCGTCATGGGATCGAACCACATGAGCGACCGCCGCACGCCGTCGAGGGCCTTGAGAATCCCGCTGCCCTGCGGGAGCAGAGACTGAATGGCGTCGCTGAACCAACTGCCCGTCAGGATGCCTGCGATCGTGGTCGTGACGCCGCACATGATCAGCATCACCATCGCGCTCTTGTTGCCCTGCATCTTGCGGACGACCCACACCAGCAGCGCCGTCATGATCAGTCCATACCCGGCGTCCGCCAGGCACAGGCCGAAGAAGATCGCGAAGAACGGCGCCAGGAACACCGTGGGGTCCACGGAGCTCGGCACCGGCATGCCGTACAGACGCGTGACCGTCTCGAACGGCCGCACGATCGCGGAGTTCTCGATTTCGATCGGCGTCTCTTCGCCCACCGCCGGATCGATCTGCGAGAGGCTCGCGGCGTCGAACTTCGCCACGGTCTTTTCCAGTCGCGGATAGTCCTGTTTCTTGCACCAGCCCTCCAGGATCATCGTCTGCTCGGTGGCCGGGACGCGGTGCTTGGTGTGCTCCCGCTCGAGCATGTTTCGATAGTGATCGTAGAGGACCTGCAGTTTCAGAAGGTTCGCCGACAGCGCGGCCGCAGCCTTGCGATGCTCGTCGAGCTGCCCGCGGGCCTCGACCAGTTTCCGCTCGTGCTCGCGGATCAGATCGGCCGCCGTGCCGGTCATCGGATCGAAGCTGACGATCTCGAATTCGAAGGACCGCAGCAGCTTCTGGACCTGCTCGACGTTCTCCCGCAGGGCGACGACGATGACCGCCTCGCGGACGCCGGCCGCGCCCACCTTCTGAATGGCCGCGCCGACTTCGGTCAATTGTTGCTCGAACGCGTCGAAGTGCTGGGTGGGCACGAGGCCCGCCCAGGAGATGCCGGTCCGCAGCCGGCCCAGGTCCTCGACCGGAGTCGCCATCGGCGTCCACGGCCTGAGCATGTCCAGCACGCCCTGAAGATGATCGATCTCGCCGCGGGTCTTCTCCAGGGCCGTCTGCATCTGCTCGGCCTTTTCGAGAGCCTGTCGGCACTGGGGATCGGAGATGATCTCGTTGTACAGCCGCACCTCGACCGCCTTGCGGGGCGCGAAGATGCTTCCGCCTTTCTCGGGCGGGGAGTTTTCCTTGAGGAACGCGATGCTCCGCTCGAGCCGGGCGACCAGTTCTTCGAGATCCTTCGGGCGGTCGCGAAGGGCCGCCAGTCCCGGCGTGTCCCTGCTGATCGCGGCCTCGTCGGCGTTGAGGATCTGGCAGATGCCCTCGGCCTGCAGCGCCGCCAGCAGATCGGAGACCTGCGTGCGATGGCACACGATCATCACCTTGGCCATTGGGGTAATCGCCATGGATCAGCCTTTCTTGATGTACTCGACGACCTTGGCGACGGCGGCCGGGACCTTCTTCTGCACCTGGTCGCGCAGTTGCTTTCGCTGTTGCTCGGCCTGGGTGTTCAAGGTCTTGATCTCGCCCTGGGCCTCGGCTCGGGCCTTCTCGACGGCGGCTTCGACGGTCCGCCGGCGGTTGAGGTCGGCCTGCTCCTGTCGCTGGCGGCGATCCTGGCGTCCCTTGTCGGCAAGCGTCACCGCGTCGGCCTTGGCCTTTTCGACGATCTGGTGTGCTTCAGCTTCGGCTTGCTTGATCTTGGCTATCAATTCCATGTGCGGCTTTGCCCCTTGTTGCTCCAACCCTGTCAAAAGTCCCGTAGGTTATACCATCCCCGGAACCAAAGGCAAAAGAAAACGGGAGACATTGATGATGGATGATCGATTATTGATGATTGGGGAGCGAACGACGCTCGGACGCTCCTCCTCAATCATCAATAATCCATAATCAATCATCAATTCCCCAGAAGCTGGTCCACTCGCGTGACGAGCTCCTTCACCCGGCCGAGCGACGCGTCGAACTGCGATTTCTCGGACTTTTCGAGCTCCAGCTCGACGATCCGCTCGACGCCGTCCTTACCGAGGATCGCCGGGACCCCCACGTAACAGCCGCCCGCGCCGTACTGCTTGTCGCACCAGGCGCAGCAGCAGATGAGATTTTTCGTGTCCCGCAGGATCGCCTCGGCCATCTTCACCGCGCCGGCCGCCGGGGCGTAATAGGCGCTGTAGCCCAGGAGGTTGACGATCTCGATGCCGCCCTTGCGGGTGCGGTCGATCAGGGCCTCGATCCGATCCTGGCTCATGAGATGGCCGATCGGGATGCCGCTGACCGTGGTGAATCGCGGTAGCGGGACCATGTCGTCGCCGTGGCCGCCCATCAGGACGCACTTGATGTCCTCGACGTTGACGCCGAGCTCCTGGCCCAGGAAACAACTGAACCTCGCGGAGTCCAGCGCGCCGGCCATGCCCATCACGCGGTTCTTCGCAAAGCCGGTCGTCTTGCCGGCGACGTAAACCATCACGTCGAGCGGGTTGCTCACGACGATCACCGCCGCGTCCGGCGAGAGCTCCGCCACCTTGCGACTGACGTCGCGGACGATCCCGGCGTTGATCGAGAGCAGGTCGTCGCGGCTCATGCCGGGCTTTCGCGGCACGCCGCTGGTGATGATGACCACGTCGCTGCCGGCGGTCGCGGCCCAATCGGTGGTGCCCCGCACGTCCTGCTGCGACAGTTGGATCGGGCTGGCTTCGGCCATGTCCAGGGCCTTGCCGTCGGGCAAGCCCTTCACGATATCGAGCAACACGATTTCGCCCAGCCGGCGATTGGCGGCGATGAACGCGGTCGTCGCGCCCACGTTGCCGGCCCCGACTACAGTGATCTTCTGTCTTGCCATCGGCAGTTCCCCATTCCTTCCAGACGCGCCCGGGCGCGGCCGCCAAACGGACTCCACCGTCGCGGGCCTTGCCGGGAAAGCCGCATATTATAGTGAAAGGAATCACATGTCAAGGAACCACACGCCGATCTTTTGTACTTTTTGGTGCGATGTTGTGAATTGCCGCGTCTATTCACCGCCCATCGACGTCGGATCGACCACGCGTCCCAGGAACAGGATGCTGCCGGTTCGGTTGTCCTGGATGAAGAACAGAAACGGATGATCGGCTCGGAACTCCGGAGGAGGAGGCGGAGCGCTGCTTGACCTCACAGCCACCGCGGTGGCCGCGGCCGCCTCGGTGCCCTCCTCGTTCACGTCGACGAAGGCCTTGTGAATCACCGCGTCGAGGGCGAAGGATCGCGGATCGCCGTCGAAACCGGCGAGGTTCGCGCCCGGCCAGAGGAACGCATCGACCATGCCCATGGCCTGCAGGACCGGCTTGAGCTCCGTCGCGAATGTGATCTTGAATCGAGGCAGGAAGACCACGACATGCTCCTGTCTGACGTTCCGCCTCCATTGATCGATGTCCTGAACGGTCAAGCGGGCCGAGAGCGATGCCAGGCCGTCGACCGCCCTGGGCAACAGCACCAGCATCGACAATTCGTCGCCGCGATAGGGCAGCCGGAGGACCTGGAGGTCCGCGGTCTCCAGGTACTCGAACGCCGCGACGCGATTCATCATCGCCGCCTGCACGGATCGCTCGGACGTGACATGGAAAGGCGCGTCTTTCGTCTTATTCGGATCGAACGGGCGGGCCCAGGCCCCTTTGAAGTAGATGGCGTTCGTCAGCACCAGCCGCGTGAGATCCGTGAAGTCCGAGGGCCGAACGATGTCCCGGATGACGCCCTGTGTCTTGTCGGCGACCCAGTCGTTGATGCGGCCGCACGCGGCTTCGCGAGCGGGCTGCGAGCTGTAGTCGACCGGGCTGAGGGTGGCGCGGTAGTGGGTCTCCACGAGCGAGAGATAGTCGCGTCGAAACGGATGACCCTGCTGCGGCCACAACGCGTTGGCCGCTCGAAGCGTGACGTTGCCGCCCTGCTCGATCGCGTCCAGTGCGGCCTGGAGCGAGCCGAACGCCGGATGCAGGTCGGCTTGGCCGAGCGACCAGTGAAGCGTGTCGGCCATCTCTTTGGCCGTCTTGCCGCGGGCCGCCGCATAGATCGGGGCCAAAGCCGTCGAGATGCTGTGCGGCGAGAAGAACACGTTGCCGCTCGTGGATCGCAACTGCCGGTTGAGATCGAGGGCGAAGGCGGAATTGTCCCGGACCAGGATCGTCACGTTGCGTTGGATCCGTGCGGCGTCCGACAGATCCACGTGCAGATCGTCGGCCTTCGCCTGGCTGGATGGAAGTGCGGCCGTCCCTTCGTTCTTCGCCGGCGTCGCGGCGAGCAGACCCGCGATTTCCGGATGATTGCGGAGTCTGGCCACATCCGCGGCAGTCCTGCCCTCGCGATCCTTCGCGCCCGCGTCGCCGCCGTTGGCCAGGAGGAGCAGGACGAGTTCTCTGTGGCCGAAGCCCGCCGCATAATGCAGGGCCGTCATGCCGATCGAATTCGTCGCGCCGGGGTCCGCGCCGTGAGCCAGGAGCAGGCGAGCCACTTCGACGTTTCCTTTGGCGACCGCGGCATGCAGAGGCGTCTGCCCTTTCACGTCCCGCCGCTCGGCATCCGCGCCGTTGTCCAGAAGCAGGCCCGCCAACGCCGTATCGTTTGCGTCGATCGCCGTGTGAAGCGTGGCGTCGTGCGGCCCGTTCGGCAACTTCACCATGCAGGCGCCCGCGGCCACCAGCAGTTTCGCGGCCTCGGTGCGTCCCTGGCAGAGAGCCAGAAGCAGCGGCGTCGCTCCTTTCGCATCCTTCGCGTTGACGTTCGCCCCGTGGGCGAGGAGACATCGAGCCACGTCCGCGTGGCCGTCGCGCATGGCCGCGTGCAGAGGCGTCCGCCCGTCGCGGTCCCTCGGATCGACCGAGGCGCCCGCCGTCAAAAGGAGTTCGACGACCTCGGTATGTCCGCACAAAGCCGCGGTGTGCAGGGGCGTCCAGAGCCGCTCGCCACGGTCCTCGAGCGGCGCGCCGCGAGCGATCAGCAGACGAAGCACGGCCGGGTGGCCGAACTCGGCGGCCTGGTGAACCGCCGTCGCCCCGATGTCCCCATCCGTGCGGGCCCCTTTCTCCAGGAGGAAGCGGACCACCCCATCGCTGCCCCATCCGGCCGCATCCGAGAGCGGCGTGCCGCCGTCGGAATCCACAGCATTGACATCCGCGCCCTTGTCCACGAGGAATCTCACGATCTCCTCACGCCCGGCCCCCGCCGCTTCGTGCAGGGGAGTGCCGCCCCCGGAATCCACGGCTTTGACGTCCGCGCCCTTGTCCACCAGCAGCTTGACCATCTTCATCGCAAACGGCAGTTCGATCCCGCGAACGGCTTCTTCCGTCGAATATCGGTTCGGGTCCTGCGACGTGACCGCATTCACGGCGTACGCGTAGTAGTTGACCACGGCCAGATGAAGAGGAGTCTTGCCTTCGTTGTTCTTCGCCCCGACGTCGGCCCCGGCGAGCACGAGCATCTCCGCGATCCCCGCCCCCGACCAGTGCGAGAGCGACGCGTGGAGCGGCGTGTCGCCGTCTTCGTCTTTGGCGTTGACGTCCGCCCCATGGGCCAGGAGCGCCCTGGCCACGTCCACGCGGTCGAATTGCCCGGCCTCGTGCAGGACGGTCTTGCCCCGGCCGTTCCTGCCTTGATGTCCGCACCGTGAGCCAGGAGCAATTCCGCAATGGCCGTATGGCCGCAGCTTACCGCGATCGCCAGCGGCCGATCCCCCATAAAGCCTTCGTTGGCGTCGACCTCGGCCCCCTTGTCCAACAGCAGCCTCACCGCCTCGATGTGTCCGCGCGCCACCGCGTAGTGGAGCGGCTTCATGCCGGAAGGGGCCGTGTCGTTCGCATTCGCGCCGCCGGCGAGGAGGGACCGCATCCGCTCGACGTCCCCGGCTTCGGCCGCCTCGCAAAGGGGACTGTCCGGCGCAGAGCCACTCTCTCCCCGCGTCACGGCGGACAGAAACACGAGAACCAACCAGAAGAACCTGCTCCATCGCATCGACATTTCTCCCACAAGACCTCACTTTCCGCCATTGTCGCGGATGCGTGCCGCCGTGTCAACGCAGGGCAGTCTCATTGAGTGTCTGTGGCTGCATGACCGCTTCTGTACCCCCTCGGACGTTCGTGGCCCCGCAGACCTATCGCGTCTGTCAGCCTCCCCCGCGCAGGCGTCCGGCCACACGATGGCGCCACGATCTCCGCGGCGGCAAAGAGAGCACGCCCCCGGGCGTGCAGCGCCCCTTCGGGGCGTGGACGGTCGTGCGAAGGACATTTTTCGCTTTGCGCCAGTGGCATGGGAACGATGCTGCGCATCGTCTTGCGCCCCGATCGAGGTTCCCGGCTTCTTCCGGGTTCATGCTATTGGCGAAAAGCGCAAAATGCCCGCCGGCCCGTCGCCCAGCGGCGAGCCGGCGGATTCCGGATCTGTCCGTCCCTTCCCTTTGCTCCGCGACTCTATTCGCCTGACCCCATCGCAGAAGCGGCCATGCCCCCGCACAAAAAGGGTCTGTGCGAGTTTTCGGACAGCCGAGGTTTGCGCGACTGATGGACATTCGGTCCAGGACGATGAGTTGGGTTTGTAGTGACGCCGCAAGGCGTGATCTGGAAAAGCCGGAAGTGTGAAGTCTCAAGTTTGAAGTGAACAAGGCAGAGGTTCGATGGCCATCTTCTCTTGCTTCCAACTTGACACTTCAAACTTCGAACTGCCTCCGATATGCCCTTGCGGGCACACTTCGAGCAGGTCGCCCACTCGCAATCGTTACTCCAGAGTCACGGCTTGGCCTTCAACAATCGCACGATCTCATCATGCCCCTTCCGAGCAGCCTCGTCCCGCGGCGTGTGGCCCCGCCCATTCCTGACGTCTGGGTCCGCCCCGTGGGACAGGAGGAATTCCACGATCTCCCGCTGCCCATGGAAGGCTGCCCCGTGCAGAGGGGTGTCGCCGTCCTGGGACATCGCGTTGACATCGGCTCCGTGGGTGACAAGCAGATCGACAAGTTGCCGCTGTCTGCGAGCCGCATAATGAAGCGGCGTCAGGCCCTTCCTGTCTTGCGCGTTCAGATCGGCGCCGTGCTCGATCAGAAGCAGGGCAAGCCCTTCGTTCTCTTCCCGCGCCGCGAAGTGCAGGGGCGTGCCGCCTTCGTCATCGCGAGGATTCACATCGGCGCCGCGAGTCACGATGGCCCTGACGACCTCGCGGTATTTCGCGCGAAACGCGGCTGTGAACGCCTCCTTCTCCTTCCGATCGTACCCCAGCGACCACTGGTTCTGCCGGCCGCTGGCGGAGAACAGCGAGTCATCGTTCCTGTAGGCGAACTGAATCGCATATGCCAGGGCCGTCCGCCCCGCAGGGTCCCGGACTCTGACGTCGGCGCCGCGTTCGATCAACAGCGTGACCACATTGACATAGCCTTCCTGCATGGCCCGCAGGAGCGGCGATACAACGCCCTGGGGCACATTCGTATCCGACGTCTTTCCGTCGACGTCCGCCCCTTTGGCCAGGAGCAGTTCGACCGCCGGCCTGTACCCGTCCGCCACAGCCATGTAAAGGGGAGTCCGCCCCGATTTGTCCGCCACGTTGACGAGCGCCCCGCGGTCGAGCAGGGTGTTCAGGACCGCCATGCTCCTGGCCTCCCATCTCCTCTCGTTCTCTATCGAGTTGGGGTCCATGTAGGATCGGTCAAACGCCACGCCCAAGTCGGCGGCCAGATTGCGTTCGGCTGCGGTCTCGCCTCTTTTCACTGCCACATGCAGAGGCGTCTGCCCGATGCTGCTTCTGACGTTCACATCGGCGCCTCTGGCCAGAAGCAATTCGATCATTTCGCTGTTCGCCCCGGCTGCCGCTACATGCAGGGCCTTCTGGCGAACGCCCTCGGGATAATAGAGTCCTTCACCTTCAGCCTTCGGATCAGCCCCTGCCGCCAGGAGCAATTCGACGATCTCTGGATCTCCTCGCCGAACCGCAGCCAGAAACGGTGTCCAGCCATATTCCCGCGCCTTGTTGACGTCAGCGCCGGCCTCCAGACGCATTTGGACGATATCTTTGTACCCGTCTTCTGCGGCTACACACAGAGGCGTCGAGCGCTCATCCGATCCACCGTTCGCATTCGCCCCATGGGACAACAGCAGTCGCACAAAATCGACCCGGCTCTTTCTGACGACATGCGACAGGCACGTTTCATCGCCGCCGCCTTGAGCATTCACATCGGCGCCGTTGGCGATCAGCCACTCCGCAAGGGTTGCGTTCCCCCGATCCAACGCATTCCACAGGGGCGCGTTGCCGAACTCCCCTCTTGAATTGACGTCCGCCCCCCGGGCCGCGAGTAGTTTCAGCATCTCCATGTCGCCTCGTCTCGCCGCGACACAGAAGGGCGTCCAACCGCGTCCATCCCCGGCATTGACGTCGGCCCCGGCGTCCAGCAGAGCCGCCGTTTTCGAAACATCCCCGAGATAGACCGCGATAGGGAGCGTCACCGCGGCCCCCTCGGACACGAGCAACTCGACAACCTCTCGTCGCTCCCACTCCACGGCCAAGGCGGCAGGAGTCCGTCCCGAACGGTCCCGGCTGTCGATCCTCGCCCCGCAGCGGATCAATAGTTGCACGAAATCACTACGGCCTCGCATCGCCGCGAAGTGCAGCGGGGTTCGCCCGTCTTCGTCCACGGCGTGAACGGAAGCCCCACACAGGATCAGCCGCTCCACCTCGTCCAGACGGCCATATTTCACCTCGTGGTGCAGACTCTCTTTCGACCGCCGCCCCTTCTTCTCACAGCCGCCGACGACCAGCATCGCCGCCAGGACCACGCAGATCCATTCGCTCGTTCTCATTCGTCGCTCTCCCCAAGTCACGGCTTGGCCTTCAGCAATCGAACGAATTCGTCATGCCCCTCCCGGGCGGCCTCGTCGCTCGGCGTGAGGCCTCCGAGGTTCTTGGACTCCGGGTCGGCCCCGTGGGACAGGAGCAGTTCGACCATCTCCTTGTGGCCGTGAGCGGCCGCCAGATGGAGGGGCGTGTCGCCGTCCTGCGTATGGGCGTTCACACTCGCTCCGCTGGACAGCAGAAACGAAGCGATCTCCGTCTGATTCCCGGCGGCCGCGTCGTGGAGCGGCGTGACCCCGGCGCGATTCCTGGCCCCCACCTTCGCGCCGCGGGCGACGAGCAACCGAACCGTTTCCTCATCTGCCGCGAGAACCGCGGCGTGCAGGGGCCTGTTGCCTCCCCTATCCCGTCCCTCCAGGTCGACGCCGTTCTCGACCAGCAGCGTGATCCACTCTCTGCGGTAGGCTCCGCGATCGGCGATCGCAGCACCGGAATACCTCGCCAATCCCGGCTCGTCCTCGATCCTAATCGCCGCGTGCAGGAGCGTCCCGGGATCCACCCATTGTTCCGTGAACATCGCTTCGGGATAGTCCTTCAAGACGACTTTCTCCGCGCCGCTGTCGAGGAGGATCTTGGCGTTCTGCACGCGGTCATGGCACAAAGCAACCGCCAGGGGAGTCGCTCCCGCGTTGTTGGCGGCGTTGACATGAGCCCCGGCCGCAATCAGCCGCTTGACGCTCGCGGGCCGCCATCCGCGGGCGGCGTAATGCAACGGCGTATTGCCCGAATCATCCTTGGCGTTCGCGTCGGCGCCGTGCGACAGAAACGCGGCAGCCCCATTGGGATCATGGCCATCGATCGCGTGATGCAACGGCGTCACGCCGGGCCCCAGGTGAAAGCCGAATTCGCCGATACCCCAGTGTTCGTTCCGCACCGCATTGGGCTCGGTCCTGGCGTTGACATCGGCCCCTTTTCCGATGAGAAGCTCGATGGCGTCGATATGTCCCTTGAAGGCGGCGCAGTGCAGAGGCGTGGCCCCCTCTTCGTCCCTCGCGCGAACATCGGCTCCGCGCGCCGCCAGAAGCTCGGCGATCCGAGCGACGCGTATCCGGTCTTGTGCCGAGTTGATGCTGGACAACAGGGCCTTGTGCAGCAGAGTGCGGCCCCTTTCGTCCCTCGCGGTCACGTCGGCCCCGCCGGCGATCAGCGTCTCGACGATGTCGGCGTAGCGCTCGCGAATCGCCACGCCCAGCGGCATACTGTCAAAGAAGTCGTCGCTCTCGGCCCGAACGTTGACGTTCGCCCCCTTGGCGACGAGGAGCTTGACCATCTCGGATTTGCCCTGTTCGGCCGCCCAGTACAGGGGCGTGACATACCGGTCGGCCGCCGCGTCGATGTCGGCTCCGCTGTCGATCAGCGTCTGGGCAAGTTCGGAATGTCCCCCCATAACGGCCACGTGCAGGGGAGTCTCGCCGGTGTTGTGTCTCGTGCCGTCGCCGAGACCCACCCAGCTATGGAGGTCGGCCCCGGCCTCGATGAGCAGCTTCGCGGTCTCCCGCTGATCGTGGAACGCGGCGTAGTGCAGCGGCGTCCAGCCCAGAGGATTCTTCGCGTTGACGTCCGCGCCGCCGTCCAGGAGACTCCGAGTCCGGGCCACATCTCCCAGATAAGCCGCGAGGTGCAGATTCACGGCGGCCCCTCTCTCGACGAGATGTTCGACGACCTCCCTGTGGCCATTCGCCATGGCGAGCATGGCGGGAGTCCGGCCTCGATCGTCCGAAGAATCGACGCAGGCCCCGTGGGCGATCAGCAGACGGACGACTTCAAGGTGCCCGCCCTCGGCCGCGATATGCAGCGGCGTCTGGCCACGGTAGTCCGTCTCGTCGATCGGGTCGCCGCGGGCGATCAGCGGCACGACGCTCGCCACGTCGCCCTGCCGAGCCGTCCAATGTAGTTGCGACTCAGCCCCGTCCGTTCCCTGCTTCTTCTGCGACTTCTCTTTCTTCCCGCACCCGCCGCCGGCCAGGAGCGTCAGGGCCAGGACCGCGATCAGCCATTCTCCCACTCTCACGTTCGCCATCTCCTGTGAACGCACACTTCGTCCGTCCCCCTTCTTGTTGAGGCACGATAAGGCGGGAGAGCAACAGGA
>JBDKUU010000098.1:0-2536 GCA_039679525.1 Phycisphaerales bacterium
TGGTTCACGCGTCGCGAGCGACTTCCTGACCGCCCCTTGCACCCGACTCGGCTATCTGCCTTCCAGGTCGATCTTGAGACTGAGGAACTTGAGCATGTCCTTGAGGGTCACGACTCCGACGAGATGGTCGCCGTCGACGACCATGAGCCGGCTGTTTCCGGTGCGATTCATGATCGTAAGGGCCTCGAGGGCGTCGGTATTGGCGGGGATCGTGGTCTCATTCGAGCAGGGGACGAGGACGTCCTGCACGCTTCGCTGCTCCCACTGTTCTCGCGGGATGCTCTGGACCTGTTGGGAGGTGATGCACCCGGTCAGGTTGCCGTCCCCGGAGACGGGGAACATCTTGTGGTGGTACCTGTAAAAGTAGTTGTTCACGAGGTCCTGGACCGTAGTCGACGGCGGCACGGTCACCGGGTCGGTCTGCATGAAGCGGGAGATCGGCTCGCCGCCCAGGGCCCTGCGCAGAATCACCTGGCGGTACGACATTTCCGCGGCGTTGCGGATGAACATGCCGATCAGGAAGTACCAGATGCCGGCGATGAACCCGCCGCTGATGAAGGTGAGCAGCCCGAGAACGATCAACACGATGCCGATCCCCGAGCCGATCGAGGAGGCGATGCGGGTGGACCACCGCAGGTCGCCCTTGATGGACCACAGGATCGACCGCAGGACCCGGCCCCCGTCCAGGGGGAAGGCCGGCAGCATGTTGAAGACCGCCAGGACGAGATTCAGCCAGCCCAGGTACTGCAGCACGCCCATGACGGGGCCGGACCAGTTGGCGGCCAGCACCGCGCGGGCCAGGAGCAGGAAGATCCCGGCTAGCACGACGCTCGACACCGGGCCGGCGATCGCCATGAGCAGTTCGGTCTTGGCGTTCTGGGGCTCGTCCTCCATTTCCGCCACCCCGCCGAAGATGAACAGGGTGATGCCCTTCATCGGCAGGCCGTAGCGACGGGCCACCATAGAGTGCCAGAACTCGTGAAACACGATGGAGATGAACAGTCCCAGGGCCCCGGCGATCCCCATCCACCAATAGGTCGTGGTGGAGTACCCCCGGTAATAGGTGGGGAAGAGGCTTGCCGCCAGGGACCATGCCACGAGCACCGCCAGCAGGAACCACGTTGGATCGATGCCCACTTGAAAGCCGAAGATGGTGAACAGATGAATTCGTTTGCCGAACATCGTAATACCTCCTGCAAGATGTCTCCTGAGGATATGGGATTTCCGAGGATGGGGTTGTAAGGGACTTCCTTAGTTTCACAAAGACTGTCTCTGAGTCACAATCGCGGTCTGGCTCTTCCCCCGTCAACGGGGAAGGAATCGACTTAAGTAACGTGGAGGATATGTCATGTTTGAAACGCTGGACAAATTGATGATGGCCGGGATCGGCGCCCTGACGATGACGCGGGAACGCGCCGAGGCGATGTTCGATGAGTACGTCAACAAGGGCCAGGCCGTGAGAGAGACTCGGACCGGATTCGTCCGGGACGTCATGGACAACGCCGAGCGGACTCGGACCGAGCTCCAGCGGCTGGTCGGCGACCAGGTTCGCCAGGCCATCGCGGGCATGCACCTGGCGACCAAGGACGACATCGAACGTCTCGAACGGAAGGTCGACCAGTTGCTGGCCAAGAACGTGGTGGAGTAACAGGCTTTGGGGCTCTGGGGTTTTCGGTTCAAGAGCCGGGTGCATCGCCTGCGGCGGTACCGGCACATCGTGGCCGTGCTGATGAAGTACGGCTTGGAAGAAGTGGCCGACGCGTTGAGATCCCGCGTTCTGCTTCGGCTGGGGGAGAAGATCGCCCCGGTGCGGATCAGGCGGATCGCCGAAGGGCATAGCCATCCGGTGCGGCTGCGCCTCGCGCTCGAGGAGCTTGGCCCGACGTTCATCAAGTTCGGGCAATTGCTGAGCACGCGCCCCGACGTGATTCCGCCGGAATATATCCAGGAACTGGAGCGACTTCAGGACCAGGTCAAGCCGGAGCTGTCCGAGCGGATTCGGGCCGAGGTGGAGCAGCAGTTGGGCGGCAGCATCGACGACGTCTTCCTGTGCTTCGACTCGGCGCCGCTGGCGGCGGGCAGCATCGCCCAGGTCCATCGCGCCACGACGCGGGAGGGCGACTCCGTGGTCGTCAAGGTCCGCCGGCCCGGCATCGTCCAGGTCATCCAGGCGGAGTGCGAGATGCTCGAAGACCTGGCGGGCATTCTCAAGCTCACGCTGTTCCAGCACGAGACGATCGATCCCCGCCGGATGGTGCGGGAGTTCGCCGAGGCGGTGTTTCGAGAGACGGACTTCGCCAACGAGCGGCGCAATCAGTTGCGGTTCATTCGGAGTTTCGCCGACGATCCGACGGTCCACATCCCGCGAGTCTATGAGAAATACTGCACGCCCGCGGTTCTGACGATGGAATACATCGACGGAATTCGGCCCGGCGACCCCGAGGTCCTGCGGGAGCACGGGCTGGACCCGAAACGCGTCGCCCGGCGAGGAGCGGACTTCGTCCTGCGGCAGATCTTCGAGATGGGCTTCTTCCAC
>JBDKUU010000099.1:0-3479 GCA_039679525.1 Phycisphaerales bacterium
CGCTGGTAGTAGTTGGTCGTGTTGGAGCCCGCGCTGGGGTAGTCCGGCCGGCCCACGGGGACATAGGTGTATCCGCTGAGATTGACCTTCCCGTCGACGTCGCTCATGCCGGGGTCCGCGACCTTGATCACGCCCTGGGCGAGCAGGCCCAGGACGTTCGGATTGTCCATCGTGGGCTTGTCGTCCGCGTCGTGGCCGCCGTCCATGAGAATGCTGTCGGCGACCCAGATGTTGCCGGTGGCGACGACGGTGATCTTGCCCTTGACGACCTGGTCGTTGCTGTGGGCGGTGTTGTTGCCCCCGATAACGACGTTGCCGTTGACGTAGATCTGGCCGCCGGGCTCGGAGGTGGTCCCGCCGAAGGACTGGGTCACGTAGGTGTTGGTCAGCGGGATCGTGATTCGCTGGCCGGTGGAGTCCGCGTTGTTCGGCGCGACGTGATACGAGTAGATGTTGTACCGCGTGAATTGCGTGCCGCCGCTGCCGGGCACGATCTTGAAGTCGTAGGTTCTGGAGTCCGCCGACTGGGAGAATCCCCGCACGGTGCAGTTGTTGGTGATGCGGACCTTGCCGACGCCGCCTTCGACGAAGAACTCGAGCTGCACGGCCGCCTGGCGGTTCGTCACGCTCGTGGCGCTGGCGGTGGGGGTGAACCGGTACGCCGCTTTCGTGCTGTCGCGGAAACGATTGACCTTGCTCTGGACCGAGCTTTCATCGGTGACCCGGCTGGCGGGCTGGTTGAAGTAGATGCCGCCGTCGAAAAGACCCATCACGTTGGAGTACTTGTCGGCGCCGCCCGCGGTGTAGCGGGATTCGCCCATGGCCACCGGCTGCAGGAAATTCGGACTGCCGGAGATGAAGATGTCCCGCTCGTCGGGGCTGTCGTCCGCCTTGTTGATGTGGATGGGCATGTCGAGGGTCTCGCCGTTGACGAAGCTGACCTCGTCGGTGGTCGTGCTGCTGATTGGGATTCGGCAGCCGCCCATGTCCCAGCCGCTGATCATCTGGACGGTCAGCACGTCCACTCGCCGATCGAAGATGCCGCTCTGGCCGTCGGACACCACGCGGAAGATCGGCCGGGCTCCGACGAACGTGTACAGGCTGATCGCGTAATTGCAGGAGCTGTCGGGGAACGTGAGCGATCCGGACGTGCCGGGAGAGCCCAATTGAAGGGCGCTGAGCATGTCCTGCTGCTGGCCCATCCAGAAGATGGCCTTTTCGTACCCCGCCTCGGCCGCCAGCATGGCCGCGACTTCGGCCTTCTCGCAGATCGCCTCCCGCCGGGCGCCGTACCCGACCGCCAGCAGTCCGACGCCGAGCGTGGTCAGGATCGTCACCGCGATGACCACCAGCGCCAGCGTCGCGCCGCGGCTGCGATGGAAGGTTCGAGGATGGAGGATTGGCGTTCGCCCGCTCATACGCGATCTCACCTCGGCCAGATGTTTCTCATCAAGGCGGTCGTCATCACCCGCGTCGTCCGGCTGTCCTGCGGGTTCGTCAGGATCACGTTGAGTCGGACGGAGCCCTGGCCCATGCCCGCCACGGTGCTATGGGAGAAGGGAGCGCTGCCCGCGTCGACGCTGACGTTGTCGGCCAGAACAATGGTGGTGACCCCCGTCGTATTCCGGCTGCCTCCGCCTGCCGGCGCGGCCCCGGGCGGGTAGGGACCCTGGTCGAGCTTCAACTGGTCGCCGACCAGGTAGAAGAGGGCATAGGCGGTGGCGGTCTTCGTGGCGTCCATGAGCCCGTGCGTGTCCGTGGTGTCGAGAGGGACGTCCCAGTACCGGAACTCGACCGCGTTGCCGAAGACGACGGCCTCGGACTGGTTGGCCGGCGGCGTCCTCGGGGTGAGGGTCCCGTTGCTGAGGTTGTAGAGAAAATAGCTGCCCCGATTGGCCTTGCGGCCGATGCTGCCGAACGAGGCCACGAGGGTTTGCGCGTCTTCGGCGACCTGCCCGTGCGCGGACTCATAAGCGCTGAGCCAGGCGCGGTTGCCGCCGTCGAGGAGCACGCCGACGGCCATGACCAGAATCACGGCCGACGCCATGCTGGTCGTCAGCTCGATCAGGGTCGCGCCGCGGAGAAGCCGGCGCGATCGCGCCGCTGCGTGTGGATCGCTCGTCATGGGGGCATCGCCTAACCGTCGGTGGCGTCCAGTCGCACGTAGGTCACGAGGGTGATCGGCGGCAACTGAGCGAACTTCGCCTCCGCGACGGTCATGCCGCCGCCGGAGCCGACCTGTCCGAAGCGGACGATCACGGCGATCTGCCGCAACGTCGTCTTGGCCAGGGTGTCTTGCTGAACGTCCAGGTACTTGAGCATCACGAGGGCGGGCACGTCGCAGAACGTCGCGCTGTAGACCGCGTTGTTCAGCGTCGCGCCCAGGCCGCTCGGCGTCGCATAGCCCGAGGGCACGGCAATGCCCGAGGAGAAGCCCATGCCCAGGCCCGAAGGATCGTAGTCGGTGGCGCCGGCGGTGCTCTTCCAATCTTCGATCAGAAGATGCGCCGCCCGGGCCGCGGCGGACTGCACCCGGCCGATTCGGCCCTGGCCCGCCGCGAAGTACTGGTATTGCAGAGCGCCCAAGGCGGCTACGGCCAGGATGACCGCAGCCACCACTTGTTCGACTAGCGTGAAACCTTGGGCACGCCGGCTCTGCTGCCTGTTTCTCAGTGGGCCGGCGGATGGTTCTACTCGGGTCATGCGTTTGCCTGCCGCGAGATCGGGGAGAATCTGAGATCTCAAATCTCAAATCTCAGATCTCAAATCTTTCATCAGGTGCCGCTGCCTTCGGCGAACGTGGCCACGTAGCTGTTGGCCGCGCTGGACGTCAGGGTCATCGTGGCCGGGCTGCCGGGCTTGCTGCTGCGGGTGCTGCTGGCCGCCGTGCAGGTGATCACGAAGGAGACCTGGCCGCTCGTGGCGGAAGCCGACGTGATCGCGTAGGCCTG
This sequence comes from Phycisphaerales bacterium, assembly GCA_039679525.1. Lineage (GTDB taxonomy): Bacteria > Planctomycetota > Phycisphaerae > Sedimentisphaerales > Anaerobacaceae > PLanc-01. The sequence goes on from JBDKUU010000099.1 coordinate 2,952, forward strand.
ATGCGAGAAGTAAGTGCCGTCCAACTCGTTATTCGAGATTCCGACCTCGGCAAGCGTCGGGGCGCTGGCGAAGTTGCCCTTCTCCGCGGCGTAGGACCGCAGCGCCGAGGCGATGGTGCCCATGGCCGCCTTGGCCTCCGACCACTTGGATGCGTCAATTCTGCCGCTCATGAGGGGGACTGCCACCGCGGCGAGAATGCCGACGATCAGCACAACCACCATGAGTTCGACCATCGTGAAGCCTTGGCTTCTCTTCATGCTACACCTCCTGAGAATGAGATCATTTTTGATTGTTGATGTTTGATTGCGGATTGGCGGACGAACGTCGTCCTCAATCAACAATCAAAAATCAAACATCAACAAACCCACATTGTCTATCGTCCTCGCGGGGCATCGACTTAACCACTCAATGCGCCACGTCGGAGATCGTGAAGATCGGCAGGTAAAGGGCGATAACTACGACCAGGACGATGGCGCCGATCGTGGTGATCATGATGGGTTCGAGCAACCCGGTCATCGCGTCGATCG
>JBDKUU010000100.1:0-1989 GCA_039679525.1 Phycisphaerales bacterium
CGGCCAAACCCGCCGCCCGCCCGAAGACCAAGACGCAACGCTCGACGCAGGCCGCCGGCAACGGCAGGCAAAAGATCATGATGGCCCTGATTCCGGCCCTCGCCATCGTTCTGGTGATCGCGGTGAAGAACCCGCTGAAAGTGTCGCCGGTGATCCCGGTCCAGAATACGCAGCCGGCCGACGCGGCCCCGCCGGTCGTGGCCGACGTCGATATCGTCTGGGAGATTCCTGCGCTCTATCAGCCGGGCGTCCGGGACCCCATGAAGCTGCCGGAACCGCCTGTCGCAGCCACCCCGGAGGCGACGGAGGAGCCCGAGGTCGCTCCGAAGCAGACGCGAGTCGAACTGGTCCTCAGCGGCATCCTCTTCAGCCTCGACCGGCCCGCGGCGATCGTCGACACACAACTGGTCCATGAAGGCCAGCAGATCTCCGGCGCGACGGTCAAGAAGATCGAGAAGGACAGCGTCGAGTTCGAATGGAACGGCCAGACCTGGAAACAAACCGTCGACAAATGACGTCGATCAGGAGAGTGATTATGAGATCCGGTATCCTTCAATCATGGCAAGCGGGCCCGAACGCGACGTCCGACGTCGGCGGGCTTCGCCTGGGATTGCTCAAGCTCGCAACGGCGGTCTGGATCGCCTGGTCGCTGCTGGCGTCGTCGGCCGTCCACGGGCAGGACCCGAACGCGGCCCCGGCCCAGTCGCCGCTCCAGCAGCGGCTGCAAAAGAAGATCAGCGTCGAATTCCGTAAGACGCCCATCGAAGACGTCATCCGGATCATCGCCGAGCAGGCGGACGTCGACGTGGTCACCAGCCCCAACATCAAGGGCGAGACCACGGTGAAACTGACCGACGTGCCCCTGCAGGAGGCGCTCCGCAGCATCCTGGACGTGCATGGATTCGACTTCGTCATCGGCGAGAACATCATCCGCGTGCTGACGCGCGACGAGATGCCCAAGGTGCCGGAGCGGCAGGTCACGCAGGTCTTCGAAATCACCTACGCCGACGTCGCCGAGGTGGTCAAATCGCTCGAGAAATTCAAATCGGAGGTGGGCTTCGTATCCCACGTCGAAGGCACCAGCCATATTCTGGTCACCGACAAGGAAGCGAAGGTCAAGGACATGGGCGACTTCATCCGCGAAGTGGACCGCATGACGCCGCAGATCCTGGTCGAGGCCCGCATTTACGATGTCACGAGCAAGGACCGGTTCGATCTGGGCGTTCAGTGGTCCGCGGGCACCCGCACCGCCTACGATGCGGCGGGCAATCCCCTCGACCAGAGCGGATCGGACACCAACCCCTTCGTCGTCGGCGGATTCAGCGGAACGACGCCCAAAGCGGAAAGCACCGCGGGGAACATCCGCCTGGGCTGGCTCAGTCACAGAGTCGACATCGACGCCATGCTCCGGGCCGCGCAGGAGAACGTCAACGCCAAGCTGCTCGCCAATCCCCGCGTGCTCGTGCTCAACGACGAGAAGGCCACGCTCAAGATCGTGTCGGAGATCCCCTACCAGGAGCTCCAGGAATCGGCCCTGGGCGGCAGCATCGGCTCGACCGCGTTCCGCGAGGTCGGCGTGGAGCTGGAAGTGACGGCCCACCTGGCCGTTCGCGACCAGATGATCCGCATGCAACTGAAACCGGTCTTCAGCGTCGTCACGGGCGAAGTCCAGGTCGCCGGCATCGGCGTGACCTATCCGCAGCCCGTCGTGGATCGCCGCGAGGCCAACACGACCCTCATCGTCAAGAACGGCCAGACTGTCGTGCTGGGCGGCTTGAAGAAAAAGGAAGTGAGCAAGCAGGTCAACAAGGTCCCGCTGCTGGGCGATCTGCCGCTGGCGGGCGGCCTGTTCCGGTTCAAAGGCGAGGAGACCGTCAACAGCGAGTTGCTCGTGTTCATCCGGCCGTGGATCGTGGAACAGCCCGCGCTGAACGAGGGCGAGAATCGGGCATACGAAGAGACGGAGTTCGCCTCGCCGCAGCCGGCCTA
>JBDKUU010000101.1:0-3755 GCA_039679525.1 Phycisphaerales bacterium
AAGGCCGCTTCTCGTATCCTGGCGATCGACGGCTGCCCGATGGACTGCGCGAAGAAGACCCTGGAACAGATCGGCTGCACCGGGTTCGGCCACGTGCGAGTCACCGATCTCGGAATGGAGAAAGGAAAGTCGCCCGCGACCGACGCCGGCGTTGAAACCGTAGTCAAGGCCGCCCATCCCCTGCTGGGTTGATCCGGCATGGGACCGATGACCGACGTCCTTCTGCAAATTTGTGATTTTCGTTGTTCCGAAGCCAAAGCCAGGCCGTGGCTGCTGTTTGCCATGCTGGTCGCAGCCTGGTTGGCAGCCGTATGGTTCAAGAGTCGAGAGAAAGGAGGCAGCACGATGAAGGCGATGTGGAAAGCCGCCGTAGCGGTCGCGTTGATCGCGGCGATCGTCGTGGTCGTCGGGACGAAGCGAGGCAATAAGGAGACGGTCAAAGCCAAAGATGCGCAGGCCGTGACCCCTGCGGCCGCGACCTCGGACAAACCGGCGTCATCCGCCCAGCAGGCCCAGGCTCTGCCCCGACTGATCGATCTCGGCAGAGAAACGTGCATCCCCTGCAAGGCGATGATCCCGGTGCTCGCTCAACTGAGGCAGGAATACGCGGGCCGGCTGAGCGTGGAGTTCATCAACGTGCAGGAACAGCCCGACCTGGCCAGCCGATTCGGCATCAAGCTCATTCCCACGCAGATCTTCCTCGACGCATCGGGCAAGGAACTCTTCCGCCACGAAGGGTTCTACTCGAAGGAAGATATTCTGGCCAAGTGGAAGGAACTCGGCGTAAACCTCTCGGGCGCCGCGAGCCAGGAGCCTGCATTCGAACGACTGACGCCCGCCCAGCCCGATGCCCGCCCCAAAGACACCGTCTGCTACCTGTGCGAAGGGACCATCGATCCCAAGAGCCTTGTGACCGTGCAGACGGACAAGGGGCCGGTCCGCCTCTGCGGCCCGCACTGCTATTTCGTCATGTACTCGTGCTTGACGGAGGACAAGACGGATTTCGAGAAACGGGTCTCCGCCACCGACTGGTCCGACGAAAAGACGATCCCGCTCACGCAGGCCGTGTTCCTCAGCGGACAGGATGAGACCACCGGCAGGCCATGGATCAAGGCGTTCGCCGGAAAGGACGCGGCGGCAAGGGAGCGGACCACCAGCGGCGGCAACATCCTGGGTCTGGAGTCCCTTCAGCAACAGGAGATGTCGCATCGCTGCGGGTTCTGCGACCGGGCCTGCTATCCGCAAAACGCCGCGGAGGTGGTCCTCGAGGGCGGCGTCCGCACCTGGGGCTGCTGCTCTCACTGCGCCCTGGGCGTGGCCGCCCGGATGGGCAAGGACATCGAAGTGCACGAAAAAGACCGCCTGACGAAACAGCCCATTATCGTCAAGACGTTGGAAGGCAAGGTGGCCACGTTGGAGCCGGCGACCGCCGTCGCGTGGTTCGGCCAGCGACAGAAGCCCGATGGCGCGTGGGCGTCCGCCGGATGCTTCCACCAGGGCTTCTTCGCCAACGCCGAAAACCTCAAGAAATGGGTCGAGCAGAATCCCGCGGAGACCGGTCGGCTCATTTCCATCAGTCAGGCGCTGGCCGACAAGATGAAACTCTCGCCGGAACAGATCAAGAAGGCGTGCAAGATCGGCGAGTGCGCGCCGAAGTAGGAGCCGGTCGTCCGATGGAGAAGCTCTTCACCACGCTGACTCACGCCATCGAAGGCGCCCCCGCCGTCGCCGTGACCGCGGCCTTTCTGTGGGGCATCTTCAGCGTCCTGCTGAGCCCCTGTCACCTGGCGAGCATTCCGCTGATCGTGGGCTTCATCGATAAACAGGGCCGCATGTCCGCTCGGCGTGCGTTCGCCATCTCGGCTCTCTTTGCCGGGGGCATCCTCGTCACCATCGCCGCCATCGGGGCCATCACGGCCATGGCGGGCCGCATGTTGGGCGACGTGGGCCCCTACGGCAGCTATTTTGTCGCGGCCATCTTCTTTCTCGTCGGTCTGCACCTGCTCGATGTGATTCCCATGCCCTGGTCCGGCCCGGGCCAGGTGGGCATGAAACGCAAGGGTTTGCTCGCAGCCCTGATCCTGGGTCTGGTCTTCGGCGTCGCGATCGGCCCCTGCACTTTCGCCTACATGGCCCCGGTGCTCGGCGTGACCTTCAAGCTTGCCTCGACCCAGGCGATATACGGAGCCCTTCTTTTGCTCACGTACGGCGTCGGCCACTGTTCCGTGATCGTGGTGGCCGGCACGTCCACCGGGTGGGTCCAACGCTACATGAACTGGAACGAGCAGTCCAAAGGCACGGTCGTGGTCAAACGAATCTGCGGCGTCCTGGTCCTGCTCGGCGGACTGTACCTGATCTACAGGGCCTAGCCGGCGCAGCCTGTCATGACGTCTCTTACGGCCCGTCATCCTCGTCGAGATGGAACTTGTGCAGAATCCTGTGGAAGACCGGCGAGAGCATGATCCCGACGGCCGACAGAAAGACGGTTCCGCTGAACAGGGCATACGCCGAGGCGAACAACTTCGACGGCGTGTCGTTCATCGCGGCCACCGGCCCCATGCCAGTCAGGATCATCGAAGCGTTCAGCACCGCGTCGATCCACGCGAGCCGTACGATGTAGTGATAGCCGAGGACCCCGATCACCAGCGCAGCGCCGACGACGCCGACCATCAGAAGAAACGAGAACGCCATGCGTCTGACGAACCGCGGCCACGGCAGCAACTTCTCTGTCTTTCGTTCGAACATGCTCCACTCCGATATCGCCGACGGAACGAGAGAGATCGGCGTGCGGCCTCTCGCACTCCCGGCCGTCTCTCCGCAGGACACGGATCTTACCCGAGCCCCCTCCACGATATCAAGACAATCGCGGAAGGATGGATAGGCAATCGGATGCGGAGTTTTCCTGTTGACTTCCATCTCGCGACACCGTATATTTCGTCATATGGCGAAATATGAAAGGCGTTTATGCGTGAGATCCTGGAAATCACAAAGGCGCTGGCCGACGGGAACCGGCTGCGGGCGATGACGGCGCTGGCGGGCGGCGAGCTGTGCGTCTGCCAGATCATCGAACTGCTCCAACTGGCCCCCTCGACAGTGTCCAAGCACATGTCCATCCTGAGGCAGGCCCGGCTTGTCAAAGGCCGCAAGGACGGACGCTGGATGTACTACCGGCTTCCCGGCCGCGAAGCGTCGAAACCCGTCCGCGGAGCGGTGGCGTGGTTGCGGCGCAGTCTGGCGGACTCGCCGCAAGCTGTGGAGGACAGTAAGAGACTCAAGGCCATCCTGGCGATGGACCCGGAGGAAATATGCAGAAGGCAGTGCGGAAGCTGAGAGTGTTGTTCCTGTGCACGGGCAACTCGTGCCGCAGCCAGATGGCCGAGGGCTGGGCCCGGCGGCTCAAGGGCGACTTGATCGAACCCTATTCCGCCGGGATCGAGACGCACGGCCTCAATCCGAACGCCGTGAAGGTGATGGCCGAGGCGGGAGTGGACATCTCCGGCCACCGGTCCAAACACGTGGACGAGGTCCGAGATATCCCGTTCGATTACGTCGTCACCGTCTGCGACGACGCGCACGAATCGTGTCCGCTGTTTCCGGGACGGACCAGGGTCGTGCACGCAGGCTTCGACGACCCGCCTCGATTGGCGGCGCAGGCGAAGAACGAGCAGGAAGCATTGAACCACTATCGAAGAGTTCGCGACGAGATCAGGCGGTTTGTCGAATCGCTGCCGGACGGTCTGGAGCGAACACCGAGA
>JBDKUU010000102.1:0-1770 GCA_039679525.1 Phycisphaerales bacterium
CCCTCGCATCCCTTCGTCGGCAAGGCGGATTGCCAGGAGTGGAACAGCAACTGGAATCACCTCACCGACGCGCTGCTCAAGGACGCGAAGGTGCGCGAGATGTACCTGAGGCGGCTGCGGACCGTGATGGACGATTTTCTCCAGCCGCCGGCTACGCCGTACGACCATCTGTTCATCGAGAGCCGGATCGACGAGCTGGTCACGGCGATGGCCCAGGACGTCGCGCTGGACTACGTCAAGTGGGCGAATCCGTGGTCCTGGGGCGGCGAGGAGGGTTACCCGCGAGATCAGTCCTTCGCCTACGCGATCAACGTGCTCAAGACCGACTACCTGGCTGTGCGCCGCGTGCATTTGTTCCTCACGCACAACGTGGACCGCGTGGCCCTGTACAAGATCGCGGGCTCCTACTCCGCCGCGATCCCCAACGCCCAGCCCGCCGGCGCCGCGATCGAGTTCGGCGCGTACGAGCACAATCCCTCCTCGGGCAACCAGGACGAGGAATACATCGAGCTGAGGAACCCGAACGCTTATGCTGTGGACGTCACCGGCTGGCAGCTCGCCGGCGGGATCGAGCACACGTTCCTGCCCGGCACGGTCCTCGTCGCGGGCGGCCGGCTGTACGTCTCGGCGAGTGTGCACGCCTTCTTGGGCCGGACCGCCAGTCCTCGCGGCGGGCAGGGGCTCTTTGTTCAGGGCGACTACAAAGGCCATCTCTCCAACTGGGGCGAGACCATCCGGTTGATCGACCGATCCGGCCGCACGGTCGACACGCTGACCTACGTGGGAACGCCCAGCGAGCAGCAGCGGGCCCTCCGCGTCACGGAGATCATGTACAACCCCGCCCCGGGCGGCAACTATGCCGCTCAGGCATACGAATTCATCGAACTGAAGAACATCGGCGCGACGACGCTGACTCTGGATGGAGCCAAACTGACTGAAGGCGTCTCCTACACTTTCCCGCAGGGCGCGAACACCCGGCTCGCTCCGGGCGTGTGCATCGTGGTCGCCAGAGACCGTGCGGCGTTCACGGCTCGCTACGGCAGCAGCGTGCGTCTGGCGGTCGGGACGTTCACAGGGAACCTCGACAACGCCGGCGAGAAGATCAAGCTCGACGATCGGACCGGCAACACGATTCTCGAATTCAAGTACAAGGACAGTTGGCGTCCGGAGACGGACGGCCTGGGCTTTTCTCTGACGATCAAGGACGCCGCCAGCGCGGACCTGGATAGTTGGGACAAAGGCAGCGCCTGGCAGGCCAGCCCCGAGCAGGGCGGTTCCCCCGGCAAGTGACGAATAGGATTACACGCGGATTCATGGAGGAAACGTATGTTTCGCAATTGTGGATTGGGCGTTCTCTTGGTGACGGCGGTTCTGGCGGTGGCCGCGAGTGCGTCGGCTTCCTGGCCCATAAGGGCCGATCCCACCGGGCGACACCTCGTGGACAAGGATGGCGAGCCGTTCTTCTGGTTGGGCGACACGGGTTGGATGCTCTTCCAGGAGCCCAATCGCGAGGACGCCGAGCTGTACCTTTCGACGCGGGCCCGGCAGGGATTCACGGTCATTCAGGCGGCGGCGGTCATGGGCGAGGAGCGGGTGGCCGGGACGAAACGTGCAAACGGCTATGGCGACACGGCGTTTCTCGACGACGATCCGGCCAAGCCTCGACTCACCCCTGGCAATAACCCGGCCAATCCCGACGAATACGACTACTGGGACCACGTGGATTACGTTGTCGATAGGGCTCAAGCCCATGGTCTGGTCGTCGGTCTG
>JBDKUU010000103.1:0-2177 GCA_039679525.1 Phycisphaerales bacterium
TCCACGGTGTAGATCGGGCAGATCACGTGACACTTGTGCTTGGCCGCGACGTCGGCGAAGGGCCGCGAGAACCGCCCGATGGGCTCTTCCGACGTATCGGCCAGAGGCGGCCGACCCGCGGACAGATTGACGAACGGAAACGCCTCCGGCAGGCAGACGATGTCCGGCTCGAACGGCACGACCTCCGCCATCCTCGCCAGGACCTGGCGAGTCATTCCCTCGACGGTGCTGTCGCCCAGGCCGTTCTGCGAGATGCTCGCGATCCAGACCTCGCGAGGCAGTCGAGCCCCCCGCCGAACCGGCCCGGCCGCCGGCTGCGAGTCCCCCAGGGACAAGGACGCGCCCGCCGTAACGATTCCCAGTCCCGCCGAAGTCGATTGCATGAAGCGCCGTCGAGTCAGTTCGCCCCTGCTGTCCGCCATCGCAACTCCCTTTCTACTTCAAGAAATCGGGCAAATAGTCGTCGCCGTTCGTCGCTCCTTCAACGCGGTTCTGCTGCTGCCGCTGTCGAGTTCGTTCCTCTCGGAGGGCCAGGTACGAGCCGCTCACGATGCGGTCTTCCTTGCCCGGCCCGGCGGCCACCCGAATCGCGCTGCCGGCCAGCAGCTTCTTGCTCTTGACGTTGATGCTCCGGCACCGCATCTGGCACAGGCCGCACCCCACGCACCGATCCTCCCGCACGACCGGGGCCAGATAGCCGCTGCCCTCGACGGGCTGGCCGTTCTCGTCGATCCGGCCGCCGACGCGGATGAACTCGATCGCATTGTACCCCGCCATCCGGCATTCATCCACACACAACTGGCACGGCTCGCGTCCGGCGTGCGGCAGGCAAGTCCGTCGATCCACCTCGGCCAGTCCGATCCGAGCGGCCTTCTTCTCTTCGAGACCGAGGGCCCTCACCGCCCCCGTCGGGCAGACCTGCCCGCAGTTGTTGCAGCTCGGCTCGCAGCCGGACCAGTCCGCGACCACCTTGGGTGTCCAGAGCCCGTTGAATCCGTGTTCGAGGCCCGCCGGTTGCAGGACATTGTTCGGACAGACCTTGATGCACTGCCCGCACCGGACGCACAGTCGCAGAAACTTGTCCTCCGGGACGCTGCCCGGCGGACGGATCGGCGCTTCGCCAGACTCAGGAACGCTCCCGACCGCAAGCGGCACGCCAACGCCGGCCGCAGCCGCGCCGCCCAAGCCGACAAGAACGCCCCGCCGCGAGAGGTTCACGTTCGGCGCAACGCCTTTGCGCCGCCACGTGAATTCGATCGCACCCACGGGGCAGACTCCAGCGCAGGCCCGGCAGGATGCGCAATTCAGCGGGCGCGTCGAGAAATCCTCGTCGATGGCGCCGAACGAGCACGCCTCGACGCATCGGCCGCACTTCACGCACTTGTCCGTCACTTTGCGTTCTGTCAAACGCAAGACGCTGCACAAAGAGAAGAAAGCCCCCGTGGGACAGATGCACCGGCACCAGAACCGCCGGCCCAGGAAGGCCAGGCCGAGCATCAGCGCGAAGAGCGAGATCGACAGCACGTGGCCGACGTTCGCCGGCGGGACCAGGTACCAGCCTTTCAGAAGTCCCGTCTGGGCGGGCGACAGCATGAACAGCATCGCACGGGTCAGCACAGGAATCGCCGCGACGAATCCGGACAGCAACACGCCACAAGCCGCGGCAATCAGCACGGCCGCCAGCAGCCAGGATCTCACATGCGTCCACCAGCCGAATCGCTCGACGCGAAGGACCCGAGTTCGACGGCCGATGAGCCAGTCGAGAACATCGAACAGCGTGCCCAGCGGGCACACGTAGCCACAGAATGCGCGAGGCAACGCCAGAGACACGAGGATCGCGCCCGCCGCAGCCGCCAGGGACCAGACGAGCATCCGCGAAGCAATGGCCGTCGTGACGCTGACCAGGGGATCGAGGATCAAAAACAGCTCGGCGTCGACCATCTCCCTGGCCCGGAAGGCCTCGGCGTACTGCTTCGAGCCGTAGGGCCAGCACACCCAGAAGAACAGGACCAGGAACCCCGCCAAGCACGCGACCTGGATCAGCCGTCGCACGGGCGAAGCCGCCCAACTCGGCCCCAGCCGTCCGAGCGCCCGTGAGAGCCCCGATCCCCCTCTCACCGCCCGCCCGCCTTCTGCATGCCGCCGGCCAGCGCCTTGGCCGTCGCGTTGAGGATGGC
>JBDKUU010000104.1:0-5135 GCA_039679525.1 Phycisphaerales bacterium
CGTTTTCAAGGCGGTGCGGATCGATGAGCCCGAGCCCGGCGTCTTCGTGTACGATTTCGGCCAGAACGCCTCCGCCGTACCGCGGCTGCGCGTCCGCGGCAAGGCAGGGCAGGTCGTCAAGCTGACCCCCGCCGAGCAGCGTCTCGGCATGTCGCCCCGGCGAAACGACGGCAAGGGGCTCGTCGATCCGGCGGGCGTCGGCCGGCCCAACTACTGGCAGTACACGCTTCGGGGCGATGCCGAAGAGCGATGGACGCCGCAATTCGCGTACAGCGGTTTTCAGTACCTCCAGGTCGAAGGGGCGGTCCCCGCGGGGCGTCCCAACCCTGAGGGCAAGCCCGTCGTCGAGGAACTGGTTTCTGTTCATGTGCGGAATGACGCTGCGACGGCCGGCCGGTTCGAGTGCTCGGACCCGCTATTCAACGATATCGATCGGATCGTCGATTGGGCCGTGCGGTCCAACATGGCCCACGTGCTGACCGACTGTCCACACCGCGAGAAGCTTGGCTGGCTGGAGGTCTCCTACCTGATGGGCCCGTCGATTGCGGGACGGTACGACATCGCGAGCTTCTACAGTAAGGTGACGCGGGATTGCGAAGACTCCCAAAAGCCCGACGGCATGGTGCCCACGGTGGCGCCCGCCTACCCAGCTTTCGCCGGCGGGTTCGCCTATACGCCGGAGTGGGGTGCGGCGGCGGTCATTCTGCCCTGGCAACTGTTCGAATGGTACGGCGACAAGCAGGTCCTGGCCGCACGCTATTCCACGATGAAGCGGTTCGTGGACTACATGCGGGCCACCTCCAGAGATCTCGTTCCCGCTCCAGGGCTCGGCGATTGGTACGATTACGGGCACGACAAGCCGCGGGGCGCGGCCCAGTTCACGCCCGTCGAGTTGACCGCCATGGCGACCTTCTATCGCTGCACGCGGATCGTCGCGAACGCCGCGGGCGTGCTCGATCGCAAGGACGATCAAACCGCCTATGGGGCTTTGGCCGACGAGATCGCCCGCTCATTCAACGCCAGGTACTTCGACGGGCGGGACCAGTACACCAATATGGGCAGTCCGCAGACCGCCAACGGCATGGCGCTGGCGCTGGGCCTTGTGCCCGCCGGTCGCGAGCAGGCGGCGCTGGAGCGGATCGTCCAGGACATCCGCAGCCGGGGCAATCAGCAGACCTCCGGCGACATCGGCTTCTGGTACCTGCTCCAGGCGTTGGCTCGCGGCGGCCGCAGCGACGTGATCTACGACATGACCGCCCGCACGGACATCGGCAGCTACGGCTTCATCGTTCGCAACGGCTGGACCTCGATGCCCGAGGCCTGGGACGCCGACACCGGCGCTTCGATGAATCACTGCATGCTGGGCCACATCCAGGAATGGTTCCTGGGCTGGGTGGCGGGCATTCGGCCGGACACGGAGTCGCCGGGATTTCGCCGATTCATCATCGATCCGCACCCGGTGGGCAATCTCACGTGGGCTCGCGCCAACTACGATTCCATCCACGGGACAATCGTCTCTCATTGGGAGAAGTCCGGCGGCGTGTTCACGCTGCGCGTGACGATCCCTGCGGGCGCTTCGGCGACCGTGAGTCTCCCGGCTGGCGATCGGGCCGACGTGACTGAAAGCGGCAAGCCGGTCTCGCAGGTTCAAGAGGTTCGCCCCCTGGGCCGCCAGTCCGACCGAGTGCGATTGCTCGTTGAAGCCGGCGAGTACGAGTTTGTTGTCAAGTGATTTGGAGACGCCATGAATAAGAGATTTCTCGTCACGACGGTCGCAGGCCTGTGCCTGATTCTCCCACTCAGCGCTTTTGCGAAGGACTCGGCCTCCGGCGAAATGATGTCGCGATGGCTGCTCCGCCAGGCCCAGCCGCGATTTGAACAGTGGCGGCAGCAGTACGAGCAACGCAAGACGCCCGAGCAGATCGCGGCTTATCAGAAGAACCTGCGAGAACAGTTCCTCCAGGCGATCGGCGGGCTGCCGGCCAGGACGCCGCTGAATCCGAAGGTCACAGGCGTCGTCGCTCGCGAGGGCTACACGGTCGAGAAGGTCGTCTTCGAGAGCCAGCCGGGATGCCTTGTCACGGCGTTGTTGTTCCTGCCGGACCGCGGCCGATATGCGCCGCCATTTCCCGGCGTGCTCGTGTCGTGCGGCCATGCGGGTGAGGCCAAGGCTTATGACGCGTACCAGACGATGGGGGCCCTCCTGGCCCTCAACGGCATGGCGGCGCTCGTCTTCGACCCCATCGACCAGGGCGAGCGAAGCCAGGACTCGGCGGCGTTGCCCCAGATCTGGGGCACGAGCGGGCACACCATGCTGGGGGTCGGCAGCATCCTGCTGGGCCGCAGCACGGCTCGATTCGAGATCTGGGACGGCATGCGGGCGATCGACTACCTGCAATCCCGGCCCGAGATCGATCCGAGCCGGATCGGCTGCACCGGCAACAGCGGGGGCGGCACGCAGACGTCCTACCTGATGGCTCTGGACGATCGGATCAAGGCCGCGGCCCCGAGCTGCTACATCACGAGCTTGGAGGCTCTGCTCTCGACGATCGGGCCGCAGGACGCCGAGCAGAACGTGTTCGGACAACTGGCGTTCGGGATGGATCACGCCGACTACCTGATGATGCGGGCGCCGACGCCGATCCTGATTTGCGCCGCGACGCAGGACTTCTTCGACATCCAGGGGACCTGGGCTTCCTTCCGGTATGCCAAGCGTCTGTACACCCGGCTGGGCGTCGCCGAGCGGATCAGTCTGCTGGAGAACGATGCGACGCACAACTACAACAAGACTCAGCGGGAAGGCGTCGTGCGATGGATGTCGCGGTGGCTGCTCGGCGTGGACAAGGCGATCGCCGAGCCCAACCTCGCGCTGCTCAGTGCGGAGGAGGCCCGCTGCACGCCCGACGGCCAGGTGATGCATCTGAAGGAGGCACGTTCCACGTACGACCTGAACCGGGATTTGGAGAAAGACCTCGCCGTCCGCCGCAAACAGCTCTGGTCGACGCAGTCTCAGGCGGACCGGCTCAGCCAGGTCCGCCGGCTTGCGGGCGTGCGGACTCTCGCGGAGTTGCCCGAGCCCAAGCTGGAATTGGGAGACGCCGTCGATCGCGACGGGTTCCGCGTCGAAAAAGCCGTCGTGACGGTCGAGGAGGGTCTGTACCTGCCGGGGCTGGCGTTCTATCCGCAGGGCGGGCCTGTCGGCAACGCCGTGCTGTACGTCCATGAGGGCGGCAAAGAGGCCGACGCCGGTCCGGGCGGCCCGATCGAAAAGCTCCTCCAGGCCGGCAGGGCGGTCGCCTCCGTGGACGTGCGCGGCACGGGCGAAACCCAGGCGAAGGCCGGCTGGGGCGGCGATCTGTTCGGGCCCGACGCCAGAGACGTCCTTACCGCCTATCTGTTGGGACGCTCCTACGTGGGCATGCGGACCGAGGACATCCTGATCTGCGCCCGCATTCTTCGGGAGCGTTCGCACGGTCCTGTGGATCTGGTGGCCGTCGGGCGTATGTGCGTGCCGGCTCTCCACGCGGCGGCGCTGGAGCCGGAACTCTTCGGCTCAGTCCGCCTGGTGCGAGGCCTGGCTTCCTGGTCTGATGTGATCGAGCGAGGCCAATCCCGCGGCCAACTGGCGAACGTCGTCCAGGGCGCGTTGAGTGAGTATGACCTGCCCGACCTGGCGAAGACTCTGGGAGATCGGCTCACGATCGAACAGCCGGTCAACGCGATGGGAGAATCAGTAAGGCTGTAGGCTATAGGCGGTAGGCCGGAGGGGACTGTCATCCCTACAGCCTACAGTCTCCGGCCCCCAGGGTCGTGCGAATCGTGTGCCGGGCGAACTCGATCTGCGTCGAGACCTTGATCGCACATCGTTATATGATCGCCGGCGAAGGCGTCACGCTTGCGCGGCCTCGGCCTGTCCCAGACCCTTGGTTAGCGGAACCACGGCCTTTTTCAGCACGTCGTCCCGGAACAGGAACCAGAACGCCGCCATCAGAACCGCGGATGTGATTGTGAGAATAGTCCAGATCGCATTCCAGTTTGTGGCCTTGGTTGCGACCGCTTCGACGGTCTTTTCGACCGTGAACAGGTTGATGAGTCCCTCGCTGGCGAACGTGCCGATGCCCATGCCCACGCCGAACAAGAGCAGGCCGACCAGCCCCTGTGCCTGGGCCTTGATCTCCGGCGCGGCCTTCTTGTCCACGTACACCTGTCCACCGACGATCAGGAAGCCGAAGATCGCCCCGTGGACGAGGATCGCGACGTAATACAGCCACGTTTGATCGAATGCGCCGCCGACGAGGAACGCCAGGTAACGAACGACGAGCATTCCGAGGCCCGCAGTGATCGCCCATTTGGCGCCATAGCGGGTCAAGGCGAGCGGGACCAGGAGCATGATCACCATCTCTGCGATCTGCCCCCAGCTCATGATCGCCGTCACTTTTTCGAAGCCTTTGCTCATGAAGAACTGCGATCCGAATGAGAAGTACATCGTGAAGGGGATCATCGCGATCATGGAGATGAGCATGAAGAAGGCGAAATTGCCGCTCTTCAGAAGGCCCAGCGCCCGCAGGCCGAGGACGTCGACCACCGAGGCGGGTTTGCCTTTGGCGGGCGGAGGCGTGTTGGGCAGTGTCGTATTCAGCAGGGCCGCCGCGAGGGCTGTGCCGGCGCCGCAGAACAGCGGGATAGCCGTACCGTCGATCTTCGCGCCGTTGAAGAACTTATCCGCCACGATGCTGAAGACCATTGCTGACGCCCAGCCGATCGATCCGAAGACCCGGATCTGAGGGAACTTCTCGGAGGGGGCGTGGGCCATCGCCACGGCGGCGGTCAGGCTCCAGGTAGGCATGTAGCAAATCATGGCCAGCAGCAGCAGCACAAACAGGGCGACCGGGTTGCTCATCAACGCTGCGAGGAAGAGCAAGCCCGCACACGCGAAGTTCATGACCATGAGCACTTTCTGACTGGCGAAGTGGCGGTCGGCGATCATGCAAAAGATCGGCGAGACCAGGCTGCCCAAAGGCATGCTGCTCAGGATCAGGGCCCTCATGATGCCCGTGACACCGATTTTGTCGAGATAGCCCGCCAGTTGTACGAAAAACGCCGCAAAGAGCATGTACTGGAGGAACATCATGACG
>JBDKUU010000105.1:0-7938 GCA_039679525.1 Phycisphaerales bacterium
AGGAAAAATCTTGTTCCTCGATTTTTCCTTCCTAAATCTTACCCGCTGCATAGACAAGGGGTTGCGCCGATTCTTCAAGGAAATCGAAGAATGAGATTTCCTTGAAGAATATAGGCCCAATTGTCCATTTTACAGAAGTCCAGGTCTGAATCACTCCTGCGGCAGTCTCGCCAGATCGGCGTCGGAGCCGGCGACCATGAGGATGTCGCCCTCGTAGACGACTGTGCCGGGCATGGGGACCGCGATGATCGGACCCTTTTCCGTCTTTTTGGCCCGGGTCTCGTCGCTGCGTTTGATGAGCACGAGATTGACGTTGAACTTCTGGCGAAGCTGCAGGTCCATGACCGTCTTGCCGTCGAAGCTGGCGGGCGCCTCGATCCGGGCCAGGCTGTATCCCGGGGCAAAATCGATCTTCTCGCCGATCTGCGGGGCAATCAGTTTGTAGGCCCATCGCTGAGCGGACTCAAGCTCGGGATAAATGACCTCGGTCGCGCCGACCTTGGCGAAGACCTGTCCTGCGATGAGGCTCTCGGCCCGGGCATACACCTGCTGAACGCCCATCTGGCGCAATGTCACCACGGTCAGGATCGCGTCTTCGAAGCTCTGCTGGCCCATACCGATGATCGCCACGTCCACGCTGTGGACGCCCTGGGCCCGCAACGCTTCTTCGTCGGTGCTGTCCAGACGCACGGCGTGGCTGACCTGGTCGCGGATCAGATCGACCAACTCGCGGTTCTTGTCGATGGCGATCACCTCCGCCCCGCTCATCGACAGAGCGACCGCGAGCTTGCTCCCGAACCGTCCCAATCCTATGACTGCGAAACGTCTCATGATGAAGTGTGAAGTTTCAAGTTCGAAGTATAAAGTGATCCGCTCACTCCGTACGTTAGACTTGAAACTTCAAACCTGACACTCCTTTCGTCTCAACCGACGATCACCACTTCTTCCGGGTAGTTGTACCGCACCGCCCGGAGATCGAAGGTCAGCGCCGCCAGCAGGGTCAGCGGCCCAAGCCTTCCGATCAGCATGACCGCGATGATAATCAACTTCCCGGCGTCTGTCAAAAGCGGGGTTACCCCGGTCGACAGGCCCACCGTGCAAATCGCGGAAACAACCTCAAAGGCCAGGTCCAGCAGGTCGAAATCCCTCGGATAGTGCCCTCGCTCGGTGATGGTCAGAGCCATCGTGGCGACGAAGATCACGACGATGAACAGCACGACCACCGTGACGGCGCGTCCCAGAACCGTGATGCGAATCGCCCGATGGAACATCTCCATGTCGGTCCGCCGACGAAGCATGGTCATCACCGCGGCCAGGATGACGGCCAGAGTGACCGTCTTGACGCCGCCCGCGGTCGAGCCGGGCGAGCCGCCGACGAACATCAGCAAGATGAGCGAGAGCTTGCTCGACGGGGTGAGTTCTCCGATGGGAACGGTGTTGAAACCCGCGGTCCGCGCGATCACCGACTGAAAGAAGGCGGCCGGGACGTCAAAACCGCTGCTGTGCGATCCGCCCGAATACCTTTCGAAGAGCAGGATGGCCAGCGTCCCCAGGACAATGAGCAAGCCGCTGACGCTCATCACGATCTTCGTCTGCAGCCGCATCCTCGTCGGAGGCTCCTTGGCAAACAGGACTCGCCTGCGAATGCGCCGGGTCCACAGAAGCCGCAGATAGTCCCCGGTCACGTGGGCGAGGTTGTAGATGACGCCGAAACCCAGGCCGCCGAGAACGACCAGCGGGCACACGATCCCGTAGACCTGCCATTTCCCCCGGTACCGGACCATGCTGTCGCCCGTGAGATCGAGGCCGCAATTGCAGAAGGCGCTGATCGAGTGAAAGATGCTGTAGAACCATCGCGACTGGGTCTGGGGATTCCAGACGGGAACCTTGTTCCACATTCCGAAGAGGGCCAGAGCCCCGGTCCCCTCGATCACAATCGTGGCGACGAAGATGAAGAGAATGATCTTGCCGATCTGGCTGGCCGCCTCTTCGCTGAGCAGGTCCTGCATGGCCGCCGACTCGCGAAGGCTCAGCACCTGTCCCAATAACATGGCGAAGACCGCGCCGAACACCACGATGCCCAGGGCCCCGAGCTGGATCAGGACCAGCAGGACGACCTGCCCCATGAAGGTGAAGTCCTTGCCGGTGTTGACCACGATCAGGCCGGTCACGCAGGTGGCGCTGGTCGAGGTGAACAAGGCGTCGATCGGACGCAGCGACGTGCGGCCGGGCGTCGATTTCGGCAGCATCAGAAGCAGCGCCCCAACCGCGATCAAGACGACGAAGCTGGCCACCAGGGTCCTGCTGGGGTTCCTGCCGGTGGCGGCCAGACGAACCGACAGGAGGAAGAACCGGATCGTGACCTCGAACATGAGGTACACTGCGACGGCCAAATGCCAGACGCGATGCGGCTCGACGTGGCTGAACCACTGCTCGGCGCCGAAGATCACTCCGATCAGGGCTACGAGCGCGGGAATGTCGTACCAGTTGACGTAGAGGAACTCGCGTTTCGATTCCGCGTTGAACAGGCGGATGACGCTCGTGACCAGAAATGTGAAGAACACGAACGTCTGAACCGTAAAGACGATGGATTCCGGGACCGGGGACTCATAGAACCCGTACAGCAGAGCGAAGGACGCCACCGCGATCAGCGATACGGCGGCCCGGACGCCTGCCAGCACGGTCTCCAGCGATTTGTGTCTGTACACTACTTGCATAGGGCTTCGATTCCGCCAGCGAGGCAGCGGCCTTTTTTACACCCATCGCTCGCGGAACGCCAGCAAAAACCGGCGTCAGGCGACATCGACCAGACCGAGTGAGCCGCCGAACCGCGCGATCAGAGCCCGGCGGATGCTGCGGTGCTGCGGCAAAGCCAGCGTCGGGTCGGACACGACGACCTGGAAAGCGTGGCGTCGCGCGATCACGAGCAGATCGTAATCGTCGATGATGTTGGCGATCTTCAGGTCGGGCAGTCCATGCTGGCGTGCGCTGAACATCTCGCCCGGCCCGCGAATCCGCAGGTCCTGCTCCGCGATCTCGAAGCCGTCATTGGTCTTGGTCATCACGTCGAGCCGGCTCCTGGCGACTTCGTTGTCCGTGTCGGCGAACAGCAGGCAGTAGGATTTCGACTCGCCCCGCCCGATGCGGCCGCGAAGCTGATGAAGCTGCGCCAGGCCGAAGCGGTCGGCCGCCTCGATCACCATGATCGTCGCGTTGGGCACGTCGACGCCGACCTCGATCACGACGGTGGAAACCAGCACGTCGATCTGGCCCTTGCGGAAGCCCGCCATAACCTCCTGCTTCTCAGTCGAGGGCATTTGGCCGTGCAGCAGAGCGACCTTGAACTCGGGGAAGACCCGCTCGGACAGTTCCTTCCACGTGTCGGTCGCGGCCTTGATGTCCTTGCCGGTCTCTTCGACCGCGGTGATGCGCGGACAGACGAAGTACGCCTGTTTCCTGGCCCGCAGGCGGTCGCGGATGAAATCGTAGGCCTTTCGCCGATCCTTGCGGTCCACCCAGCGGGTGACGACAGCCCCCCTTCCCGGCGGGAGCTGCTTGATCACCGAGACGTCCAGGTCGCCGAACGCGGTCATCGCCAGCGTGCGGGGGATCGGCGTCGCGGTCATCACGAGGCTGTGGGGGGCGCTGTCTTTTCGCATCTCGGCCCGCTGGTGGACGCCGAACTTGTGCTGCTCGTCGATCACCACCAGGCCCAGGTTGCGGAACTCGATGTCTTTCTGCAGCAAGGCCACCGTGCCGACGACAATGTCGATTTCGCCCAGCCGGATTTGGGCGAGGATCTCGTCGCGCTTCTTGCCGGTCATGCCGCCGGTGATGAGCACCCGGCGGACCTGGCTGTCCTTGAGATACCGCTCCATGCTGAGGAAGTGCTGCGACGAGAGAATTTCGGTGGGCGCCATGATCGCCGCCTGCGTCTTGTTGGCGATCGCCAGCAGCGCCGCGTACAGCGCGACCACGGTCTTGCCCGAGCCGACGTCGCCCTGGAGCAGGCGGTTCATCGGCGTCGTGCGGCCCATGTCCTCGGCGATCTCCGAGATGCACGCGTTCTGATCGTCCGTGAGCATGAAGGGAAACCGCCGTCGGATGCGGCTGTCGATCTCGTCGGTCATCGTGCAGGGCGTGGCCTTGGCGGCGTGCTGCGCCCGGTATCGCCGCAGCCCCAGGCCGAGCTGCATGAGGAACAGCTCGTCATACTTGAGTCGGCGTTTGGCCTGGTCGAGCTTCGCCTCGTCCGGCGGCATGTGGATCCAGGCGAGCGCGTCCTTGCGACTGATCAGGATGTTCTCCTTGAGGACGCTTTCATCGTGGAACTCGTCGACGAGCGTATCCAGATGGTCGAGCACGGGCATCACGATCTGCTTGATCTGGCGGCTGGAGAGCTTGCCGCTGGCGGGATAGACGCCGCCGCTGAACTCCCGTTGCGGCTCCATCTGCGTCTCGTCGAGCGCCATGAACTTCGGATTGGTCATCTGGAGCTGGTGCTTGTAGACGGCGACCTTGCCCGAGGCCAGGATGAACTGTCCCAGCTTGATCTGGTTGCGGAGATATCCGCCGTTGAACCACACGATCCGGCAGACGCCGGTGTCGTCGCTGACGATCGCCTCGAAGACCGAAGGCCGGCGGTACTCGCGAAAGTCGATCGACTCGACCAGTCCGATGATCGTCGCTTCTTGCTCGGGCTTCATCTGCCCGATCTTGATCGCCTCCGGCGCGAAGACCCAGTCCCTCGGGAAGTACTCCAGGAGATCGGCCACCGTGCGCACGCCGAGCTTCTCGAAAATCGCGGCCCGCGCGGGCCCCACGCCCTTGAGGAACTGCACCGCCGTCGAGATCGTTATGCTCTCACTGCCTTGAGCCTGTTTTTGAACCACGTCCTGCATATCGACAACAGTCTTTCATCCTGCCCATTGCGATGAATTCCATTCTCCGCCGGCAGACAGCCCCCAATTTCGTTCACGCCGGCCATCATATCACCTCGCCCCGAGATTCGCCAGGGACAAGGCTTTACTCGCATCTCGTCTCGTAGGGTGGGTTCTTAACCCACGCGTCAATCGCGCGTCGATGCTCAAAACGCGTGGGCTAAGAGCCCACCCTACACAGCCACACGGCACGTCCGTGTTCATCATACTCACTCACGAAAGCCGTGCTCGCCGATGAGCTTCACGAAACGGCAGTTGCCGACCTGTCGCTCGATCAGCTTGCCGCGATACTTCTCGGCTACCGTGAGCTGTTGGTAATCGCCCTGCCCGACCGGCGCCACCATTACGCCGGTCTCCGCGAGCTGAGCCACCAGCGGCGGCGGAAAATCCGGCACGGCGGCCGTGATGATGATTCGGTCGAACGTGCGTTTTGCAGGCCAGCCGAGACTGCCGTCGCCCAAGTCGTATTCGACATTGTCGATGCCCAGCTTTCTCAGGACTTCCCGGGCGGCGGTCGATAGATCGAGAAAACGCTCCGTCGTGTAGACTCGCCTGGCCAGGCGAGCCAGAATCGCGGTCTGGTATCCGCTGCCGGTCCCGACCTCCAGCACTTCGCATTCCGGCGTGAGCCGCAGAAGCTGCGTCATGTGCGCCACGATGTACGGCTGCGAGATCGTCTGCCCCTCCGCAATCGGAAGCGGATGATCGACGTAGGCTCGCTCCTTCTGGTCGGCCGGCACGAACTCCTCACGGGGAATCTCCGCCATGACCCGTAGCACGTCGGGGTCCGTGATGTCCCGGCCCTTCAGATCGTGCTCGATCATCCGCCGGCGGGCCGGCTCGAAATCGGAATCACTCCTGCGCATCCACGTGAGATTCATGACCAGTCAGACGGAGCCTCCACAAATCCACTTCGCGAATCCACCTGTCTCTATACGTGGATTATGGCCCGACTGCTCGGCACGAACAAGGCCGATCGCACACGCAATTTTCAGAACAGCAGCTTGACCGCCGCCGCCGCGGCGAGGATCTGAATCAGACTGTTGAAGATCTTCTGCGGAATGCGACGCAGGAACAGAATGCCCGCGATCGCGCCCAGCACGATCAGCGGCAGCATCATCAGGTCGAGCTTGATCGACTGGAGCGTAATCAGGTTCAGATGGACGCTGAACGGAACCTTGAGCCAGTTGACAGCAAAGAAGAACCAGGCGCTGGTGCCGATGAAAGCGACTTTAGGCAGCCGCATGGCGAGAAGATAGATGATCATGACCGGCCCGGCGGCATTGGCCATCATCGTCGTAAAGCCGGCGATGAAACCCATCAGGGCCGCGAACCACCATTGCCCGGGGATCGGAGCATCCTCGCCCCGCAGGCGGGTCCGCCAGTAACTGACGGCCAGCATGCCCAGCACGATCGCCCCCATGATCGGCTGAAGCTGAGCGTCCGAAACGTAGTCCATGGCCAGCCAGCCGGCCACGATTCCGACGATCGCCGGCGGCAGCGGACGCAGCACGTGCTTCCACTCGGCATTCTGTCGATAGTATCCCGTCGCAAGCAGATCGCCCAGGATGAGCATGCCCAGCAGGATGCCGGTGGACTGGCGGACGTGCTCGGGAAACGCCATCGCCATCAACGGGGCCATGAGGATGCCCAGGCCGGGAATGCCCGTCTTGCTCAACCCCACCAGCACGGCGGACAGGCCGACCAGGAACCACCCCATCGAAGTCAATTCGAACATGCTCAATCCTGCTTCTACACGAGAACTCTGGTTCTGCTACGAAACGAGCGGTGCACTGTATCCTTTCGGCAGGCCCCCTGCAACCGGGTTTTCTTCGGAACGCCGACGCGGTATGATATGGAGGAATCAGTTACGACGTGCCGAATCCCGGAGTGAAAGGAGAAGATCATGAATATGAAAAGACCCGCGTTCTTCCTTGGGGCGATCCTGCTGGCCGGCTGCGCGCCCATCGTTTCGCTGCACCCGCTGTTCACGAAGGAGAACATCGTCTTCGAGGAGAAGCTCGTGGGGACGTGGGTGAAAGACGTGAACAACCCGGAGGTGATCTGGAAATTCTCCCGGCTGGACGAATCCGCGGCCAAAGGCCTGCTCGAGCCGTGGAAGGACGTGATCACGAAATTCTACGGCCTGGACATCACCGATCAGGACGGCCGCAAGGGCTCGTTCGCCGCGTGCCTGGTCAAGCTCGGCGACCGGATGTTCCTCGACGTCTTCGCGGACCGATTCCCCTCGGGCGAGCAGGATGTAGAGAAGGCGCCGCTGGCGTACAACGCCTTTTTCTTCGTGCCCGTCCACACTTTCATCAGGGTGGACTCGATCGGGGATCAGTTGGCGATCCATGTGACGGACGACGACCGGTTCAAGGAGTTGATCCAGGCCGTGCCGACCCCTGTGAAGCACGAGATCGTGGACGACCGCCCCGTCCTGACGGCTTCCACCAACGAGTTGCAGGAATTCGTGACGAAATTCGCAACCGACGAGCGGCTCTTCCCGAACGACCTGACCCTGGTCCGCAAGACGAAGTAGGGCCGACGCATGCGTCGCCCTTCCTGAGGATTCTCCGGAGCCTGAAGCCCGTATCTGTGAAAAGACCCTGGCGCGCGTAGAACCGAGGGCAACCTGCTCGTAGTGTGCCCGTCAGGGCATATCTTCTCTTTTTGACGTATTGCACGCCACAACAACGCAGAAGATAACGCCTTGCGGCGTCACTACGAACGAAGCTCGCCATCCTGGTTTGAACGCCCAACGGTCGCACAGACTCCGGATGCCCGAGAACTTGCACAGACACTGAGGCCCCCGGGTGCATGACCGTTTCTGCGACGGGGTCGGGCGAATAGGATCGCAGGGCAAAAGAAGGGACGGACAGATCCGGAGTCCGCCGGCTCGCCGCTGCGCGACGGGCCGGCGGGCATTTTGCGCCTTGTGCCAATAGCATGGGAGCGATGCTGCGCATCGTCTTGCACACCGATCGAGGTCCCC
>JBDKUU010000106.1:0-12982 GCA_039679525.1 Phycisphaerales bacterium
GACTGGGGCTCGCCGAGGTCGAACTCGACCCACGGCGACGCGTCGCCTTTGGCGGAACGCCACATATGACCGGTGTCGACGTCGTGCTCGTCGAGGCCGTCCAGGTCGCGGTCTCTCAGCCCGCTGCGATTGGTCAAGTTGGCGACTTCCGCGCCGGCGTCGCTGCTGCCGGCCTGCACGGCCTTGGCCGCGATCACGTCGCCGGTCACGACGGGCGTTCTCTCTTCGGGCTTGATCCAGATTTGTCGGGCCAGGATCCTGAACGGGCCGCCCAGCTCGACGGTTGCGATGAACGGTTTGACAACATCTTTGGGCTCCGGCCACCGGAGCGAGCAGGTGCCGCCTCAGCCATACTCGAAGCTTAAGGCCCTGTCATAGGCTCCGTCGCGGCTCCTGATCCGCAACTTCGGCGGGGGCGGCTGCGACCCGTTGCGGGTCAGCGTAACCCGCTCGCCGTGGCGACCCACGAGATTCTGGCTGAAGTTGTAGAAGGAACCGCTCTTGGTGTACTGGGCCTCGGAATAGATGGGCTCGCCGATCGGCAACTCCTTCTCCTGATCCTTGGCCACGGTGAAGGTCCCGCGGTCGCCGGGGCTGGCCTGCAGCTCCCACTTGGCTCCCTTGTCGTCGGTCTTGGCGATGTTCCACCGCTCGATGCGATAGTCGCCCACCGGCAGCTTGACCAGCCCGTTCTCAGGCTTGCAGAGGAACAGGCCGTTGACGCCGCCGGCGCCGAAGGACGTGATGCCCTGGGCCACGCGGACCGCGCCGAAAGACACGTCCGTCGCCTCGGTCAGCGTGATGCACGCGCCGTCTCTGGCGATCTCGGGCTTGTACAGCCTGTCGCCCACCTCGATGAAGTTGCCGACGTACCGCGTGTCCCGGTCGGTCTCCGCGCCGATGCGAATCCGGTCGCACTCCTCTGGATTGGCGGACTTGTCGTTGAAGACGCCGTTGACGT
This sequence comes from Phycisphaerales bacterium, assembly GCA_039679525.1. GTDB lineage: Bacteria > Planctomycetota > Phycisphaerae > Sedimentisphaerales > Anaerobacaceae > PLanc-01. The sequence continues at coordinate 962 of JBDKUU010000106.1, forward strand.
TGTAGTCGATGAGAACGCAGTGCTTCTTGACGCCGCCGACAGTGATCGCGCCTTCGTACCAACACCCGCCGCTAAGCAGGCAATAGGTCCGGCTCCCATCCGGGTACACCCGCAGCTCAGCCGTGACGTGGTACGTGATTGGCCCGTCGGGCGAGCTGAAGACAATCTTCAGCGGCCCGAACATGAACATGTTGCTGTCCCGTCGGTACGGCTCGACCGCCGCGTCGTCGGACAGGTCGCCGTTGGCGTTGCCGTCGATGATGACGCGGTCGTACTGCCCGGTCGGGCTGCTCTTGTCGAAGGCCAGCCAGACCGACCCGGACGCCGTCATCGGGGTCTTCATCTCCATGAACAGCGGCTGCTGGGCCTTGAACTCGGGCAACTTGAGCCCCTCCGGCTTGGCGGATGTGGGCTGTCGATACTGGTAGCCCATATCGCCGACGATCTGCCGGGCCTCGTTGGCCGATCGGTACTGGAGCCACTGCTCGCCCTGCCCGAAGGCCGCAGAAACCGAAAGGAGTAGTAGAAGCGTAGATGCGTAGAAGCGTAGATGCGTAAGAGCTTTGCCCTCGACTCCCCCACGCTCCAACGCTCCAACACTCGCACACTTCCACGTCCTGTTGATGTGAATCCGCGTTCCCATAACGGCGCCTCCGAAAAAGGTTACACGCAAGCGCACGATCCGCTTTGTTGCGGTCTCTCGCATAAAAAGACGCATCTCTGGCCGTTATGTTACAGAGTATTTCCCACTCCCGGCAAGACTTTTCCAGAAAAACTCCCGCCGGCGTGTCTGTGCAGGTTTTCGGGCGTAGGGGCGACGCATGCGTCGTTCTCTCCTGTGAAGGGCAACAGGCGAATCTCGTTTGTGGTGACGCCGTGAGGCGTTATCTTCTGTTGTCTTCAGGATACGCCCTTGCGGGCGCACTACAAACGGCTCGGCCCGCGCTCTGACCAGGCCATGATCGTTTCACAGACACCCGCCGGCCCAGTCCACGCACGACACGCCAGGCTACGAGGCCACGCAGGAGGCTCTGAGCGTGGCGGTCGCGACAATGCTCGAAGCGGGCCAGACCCCGCCGCAACCCGCCGCTTTCATGAAGCGGACCACGCAGGTAAACATCCGCCTGACCCAGGAAGAAAAGGCGATGATCGCCAACGCCGCGACGCGAGCGGGCTTCAAGGGCCTGGCGGACTACATCCGAACCACCGTTCTCGATCGGACCCTGTTCAATCGGTAGCCTCACCGCCGTGTTCGAGGGGTCCCCGCCGGTCGTTCTTGAATGAGCCGAACAAACGGAAAAGGATTCCCAAATCGGCATCCGCCCACGCCATAGGTTGTCCGCCTGATGAGTTTTGACAAGCAAAACCGGTAATACAAGCCCGTGGATACCGGCGGAGGCATCATGAGGCCCGCCGGAGTTGCCCCTCTCTCCGCCGGCACCCTCCAAAGCGATAAACGCACGCCGCGAACGCGACCGGCCCACGATGCTCATGTATCCGCGTGTGGCGCGTACGGCCGATTCCTGTTGTTCGGGCGGGGCGGGCGGTTTATCATGGCCTCGCTATGGCAAGCTGATTCCCTTGTTCATTGAGGTGACGAATCATGACGCATCGCATCACGTTGAAAACGGTTCTGTCCGTTCCCCTGATCCAATCGCTCCTGCTGTCGGCGGTCTGCTGCCTGGGTCTTTCCGCATCGGCCCGGGCGATGGATTCCGAGAAACTGCGGAACACGTTCGCCGAGCCGCCGCGGGAGTACGCCGCCGCGCCACTGTGGGTCTGGAACGACCGGCTGACCGAAGAGCAGATCGCCAACACGATGCGCGACCTGGCGAGCCAGGGGGTCAAACAGGTCTTCGTGCATCCGAGGCCCGGACTGATGACGCCGTATCTGTCCGACGAGTGGTTCAAGCTGTGGAAGATCGCCCTGCGCGAGGCAGAGCGGCTCGATATGAACGTCTGGATCTACGACGAGAACTCCTATCCGTCGGGCTTCGCCGGCGGGTTCGTGCCGGACGCCATGCCGGAGTCGCGCGGCATGGGACTGGTCATCGAGGAGAAGGATTCGCAGATCCCCACCGGCGGTGACCTCGTCGCGGTCTTCGAACCCACCGCCGACGGCTACAAAGACATCACCGAGCAGTTCCTGGGCGCCAAGGACGCGTCGGCCAAACCCGCGGACAAATGCCTCGTCGCGTCGCTGCGCTGGGCGGGCACGTCGCCCTGGTACGGCGGCAAGTTCTACGTCAACCTGCTGACGCCGGGCGTGACGGAGAAGTTCCTGGAGCTGACGATGGAGCCCTACGTCAAGAACATCGGCAATCAGTTCGGCAAGCGCGTGCCGGGCGTGTTCACAGACGAGCCGCAGATCACGCCCGCAGGCGGCCTGCCCTGGTCGAAGGACCTGCCCGAGGTGTTCAAGAAACGCTGGGGCTACGACCTGATCGCGAGCCTGCCGAGCCTCGCCAAGCCGGTGGGGGACTGGAAGCGCGTGCGGCACAACTACGAGCAGGTCCTGCTGGAACTCTTCATCGAGCGGTGGGCCAAGCCGTACCACGATTACTGCGAAAAACATGGTCTGGAATTCACCGGCCACTACTGGGAGCACGAGTGGCCCAACTGCACGATGGACCCGGACAACATGGCGATGTACGCCTGGCATCAGCGGCCCGCGATCGACAACCTGATGAACCAGTACAGCGAGGACGTGCACGGGCAGTTCGGCAACGCGCGGACGGTGAAGGAGCTGTCCAGCGTCGCCAATCAGCTCGGCATGGAGCGGACGCTGTGCGAGGCCTACGGCGCGGGCGGCTGGGACCTGCGGTTCGAGGACATGAAGCGGATCGGCGACTGGCTCTACGTCCTGGGCGTCAACACGCTCGACCCGCACCTCTCGTACATCACGATCCGCGGGGCCCGCAAACGCGACCATCCGCAGTCGTTCTCGTATCACGAGCCGTGGTGGAAGGACTACCACGTGATGGCGAACTACTTCACGCGGCTCTCGATGATCATGTCGGCGGGCAAGCAGGTGAACCATGTCCTGGTCCTGGAGCCGACGACGACCGCCTGGCTTTACCAGGGCGACGGCGCCAAGCTCGGCCAGATCGGCAACGGATTCCAGAAGTTCGTCATGGACCTGGAGCGCGCCCAGGTCGAGTACGACCTCGGCAGCGAGGACATCATCGCGCGTCACGGCTCGACGGAGGGCCCGGCGTTCAAAGTGGGGCAGCGGACGTACGACGTCGTGGTCCTGCCGCCCGTCACGGAGAACCTCAACGACAAGACGATGGACCTCTTGACCGCATATGCCAAAGCGGGCGGCAAGGTCCTCTGCTGCGGCGAGGCCCCGAGCCGAATCGAAGGCAGCGAGTCGGATCGAGCCCAGGCTGCGGCGAAGTCCGCGGGCTGGAAACAGGTGCAGACCGCCGAAGTCCCCTCCATGCTCGCGGCGGAGATGAAGGTGAAAGACGGATTCGCGATCAAGCGAGCCGACGACGACAAGGGCATCTTGTTCCATCACCGTCGCGTGGTCGATGACGGCGAGTTTCTCCTGCTTGTCAACACCAGCATCGAGGCCCCGTCCCAAGTCTGGATCGACGCGCCCGGAGCCAGTATCGAGGATTGGGATCTGGACACCGCCGAGGTCTCTCCGCATCGCTGCGGGACGGGAGAAGGCACAGTGAAGACTTTCATCGATCTTCCGCCGTGCGGCAGCCGACTGCTGTTCCTGTCGAAGAAGCCCCAGGCGACCACGCCGGCGATCAAGCAGACGATCAGCGTGGTCGAGGCCAAGGGCGAGATCAAAGTTGCGCCGCTGGACGAGAATGTCCTGACGCTGGACTTCGTCGATGTCACGGCGGGCGGCGAATCGAAGAAGAGCGTCTATTTCTACGCGGCCAACCGCTTCGCCTTCGCCAAGAACGGCATGCCGCAGAACCCGTGGGACAGCTCCGTGCAGTTCAGGGACGAGCTGATCACCAAGACGTTCCCCGCCGGCAGCGGCGTCGAGGCTTCGTACCGGTTCACGATCGAGGGCTCCGTGCCCGAGAAGCTGAGCATCGTGATCGAGCGGCCCGACTTGTACAAGGTGACCTGCAACGGCCAGACCGTCTCGGCTCGCAAAGGCCAGTGGTGGCTGGACAAGGCGTTCGGCAGGATCGAGATCGCCAAGGCCGCGAAGGCCGGCGAGAACGTCGTGACGATCCAGGCGTCGCCGTTCACGATCTATCACGAGCTGGAGCCGGCGTATCTGCTCGGCTCGTTCACGCTCAAGCCGGGCCAGTCGGGGTTCGCGGTCGTCGCCCAGTCGAAGCCCGCGATGGAGCTGGGAAGCTGGAAGAGCCAGGGCTATCCGTTCTACGCGGCCGGCGTGTCGTACAGCCGCAAGTACGACATCCGCGACCGAAAGGCGCAGTACACAGTAGGTCTGGACAAATGGTACGGCAGCGTCGCGGAGGTTCTGGTCAACGGCAAGTCCGCCGGACACATCATCAGTCGACAGGGGGCATGCGATGTCACGAAGTCCCTCAAGTCGGGGACCAACACGATCGAGGTCCGCGTGATCGGCACGCTCAAGAACACGCTGGGCCCGCACCACAACGGGACCGGCCTGGGCAGCGCGTGGCCGGGCTCGTTCCAAAGAGGCCCGGAGAGCGGCCCGCCCGCAGGCGACCAGTATCACACGGTCGATTACGGCCTCTTCGCGCCGTTCGTCCTGCGGCAGACCGTGACGGAGTGAAACCTGTAGGGTGGGTTCTCAACCCACGCGTTCCACAATTCGAACGTAGATCACGCGTGGGCTAAGAGCCCACCCTACACGTCGACCATCCCGGTGTGGTGACGCGGCGGGTGCCATGCTTACGCTCGCGTAAGCATACTCTCCCGCATCGCGGCAGAGCATGGCTACACGAGCGTAGCCACGGCACCCACTTATCAGACTGATGTAGCCGGCGTACTATGAAATGGTCCGACTCGTCACGTTGAGGCTGGCTTCTCTTCGGAGCCTGTCGGAACCGGGCCTTTGATGTAGCGGTCGGCCCAGGCCAGGAAGGTCGGCCAGTTCGGACCGGTGGTGTGGCCGCCGCTGTGCTCGCGGAAGGCGAGCTCGCCGTCCATCAGGGCGGTCTCCCGGGGCGGGTACTCCGTGGTCCCGAGGTCCCGCTTGCCCAGGAGCTTGTACACCGGTCCGGCGGCGACCGCAGCCATGAAGCTGCCCTTTTGGTCGACCCATCCGCCTTCGGCCCCCGGGCCCGACGACGCGCCGTAGCTGATGAACGTCGGCCGCGGGGCGCACATCGCGATCAGCTCGTGCGCGTCCACGGGCAGGTCGCCTGCGTTCAGCGGTCCGCCGTACTTGAGGAAGTTGCCGGCCATCCAATGGTACTCGCCGCTGCCGGTGAGGTTCTCGACCAGCTCGCCCCAGTTGCGGCGGTGAAGCTTGGCCCCGCCTTCGCCGGAAGAACCGATGAAGCCGATGGCGAAACGCCGATCGTAGGCCATCGCGACGAGTGCGGCCTTGCCGTAGCGGGAAAGACCCTCGATGCCGACCTGTTTGGCGTCCACCGCCTTGTCCGTTTCGAAGTAGTCCAGCGCCCGGCTGGCTCCCCAGGCCCAGGCTCGCAGAGCGCCCCAGTCGTCGGGCTTGCGGGGCTGGCCCTTGTTGACCAGGCCGATGATCCCCGAGGTCAGGCCCGCGCCGTTGTCGGCCTGAATGCTGTTGGGGACGATGATCGCGTAGCCCCAGCCCTTGGCGAGGACCTGCTGCTGCCAGGTCGGTCCGCCGGGTCCGCCGCGACCTGCGGGCGGAGCCCCGGCTCCGGGTCTGCCGCGATTGCCGCCGAACCCGCCCGGCGGGAAGACGAATCCGAACTCCATCATCACCGGCACCGGCTCGGTCGCCTTGGCCGGCGTGGTCAAAGTCAGTTGAATGTCCACGGTGATCGCGGGGCACGCGGAGTTGTCGACGTGGCCCAGGAGCTTCTTGGTGACGACCGGGATATTGGCGTCCGTCTCCTCCGCAGTACTGGTCACTTCCCACGTCACCTTGGGCGTGTCCTTGGGCACGCGGCCGTAGACCTCGCGGTCGAAGTCCTCAACGATCTCCGGGCGTCGCTGATTCCACCACGCGTCGGGCGTCGTGACCTTCTGCCCATTCTTGAGCGTCAGCGGGTCGGGCAGATTCGGATAGGGGTTGGCCTTGGCCTCGTCGTAGTTGGCATAGTTCGGCGCCTGTTTGTTCATGCCCTCGGCCCCCGGCCTCAGCGAGGTGATGCCAAGCTGCTCCATCATGTTGCGATGATCCTGCTGCGCCGTCAGCTTAAGGGGAGCGGGCGGCGATGACGCCTCCGCTCCATGTGCAGACGAACTCATCCACATCGCCAGCGAAGCCACAATCAGGAACTTCTGAATGGATCCCGATACAGTCACGTACATATGATTCTCCTAATCTCCTTGGTCACATTATCAGGATGACATGCAGCCGTCATGGGGGCAACCCCAGAAAGCTGCTGTCGGTCATCACGGTCTCCCGCTGGGAGTTGATCTTCACTCGTCATGATGTCATCCTAACACGACAGCGGGGCCGCAACAATAGAGTGTGGCAGGCCCGAAACGGACCTGCCAGGGAGGTTTTCCGCATTGGGCCTCCAGCGTGGCGTGGGAGTGGAACGCTCCTCTGAGGGGGTGCGCAGCACCTCCATTGCTGGTGGCTCCAATGCGGTAAACTCCCGCCGTCCTGCCGCGCAGCGGCGCTCGCCATCAGGGCGGCGGATTCCGGATCAGTCCGTTCCTTCCTCTGTCTATCCGAAGAGACCAGGCCTGTGACGGGACAGAGAAGGTAACGCCTCACGGCGTCACTACGAACAAGTCCAAGCCGCCGACAGACACCCTGCGCGGGCGAGAGTCCGTGCAGCCACTTTTGGATTGACGGCTGCGTGTATCGGGTATAGAGTGCCGATTGTGGTTCGTACGTATACGTAGGGTATGGATGAGGCGTGGGATGGCGTCCGGGCATGAGATCGCGATGGGATTGCGGGCCGCGTACTGGGCCCTGCACCGACAGACCGAGGCGGACCTGGCCGCTCACGGCGTGACGGCCGACCAGTTCGTTCTCCTGTCTCTGCTGGCCGAGCGGGATGGGGTCACTCAACAGGAACTCGTCCGGCGGGCTTCCTCCGACGCCAACACGGTCCGGGCCATGCTCATCCTGCTGGAGAAGCGCGGCCTGGTGACGCGCGAGAAACACCCCACGGACGGCCGTGCCCGCAGCGTCGGCCTGACCCGCAAGGGGAGGCAGACGTACGAACGGCTCTGGAACCAGAGCGAGGAGGTGCGCGAGCGGCTTCTGGCCGCCTTCGAGCCGCAGGAGGCGGATCTTGTCACGGAGTTTTTGACCCGAATATCGGGTGTGATGATGCGATCAAAGGCTGATGCGAAGTGATTGAATAGCATTCGACTGACAGAAGGAGAAGAACATGGGCACACGAAAAGCAATCGCTCCCCTCGTTGCCGCTGCGGTCCTGGCGGCTTTGCTCGTGACATCCGTCGTATCGGCGCAGCCGGCGAGCGAGCCGCCGCGGGTCCGCTCTCAGGGGCCGCAGGTGGTTTCGCCGGAGGTGGCCGCGGACCGGATGGTCACGTTCCGGATCCTGGCGCCGAAGGCTGAAGCGGTGACCCTCAGCGCAGGCGACATCCCGAACCTGGGTCGTGGGGCCGCGATGACCAAGAACGCCGAGGGCGTCTGGGAAGTGACGCTCGGCCCGATCGACGCCGGGGCGTATCGCTACAACTTCAACGTCGACGGCGTTTCGGTGATCGATCCCCGCAACCCCTCGACGAGCGAGTCCAACGCCAACACCTGGAGCCTGGTGTACGTGCCGGGCGCGGACTTCATGGACACCAAAGACGTGCCGCACGGGGCCGTGGCTGAAGTCACGTACTACTCCAAGTCGCTCCAGCGGTTCCGCCGGATGCACGTGTACACGCCCGCCGGATATGAGCTGGGCGAGGGCAAGTACCCGGTCTTCTATCTGCTGCACGGGGCCTTCGATTGCGACGACTCCTGGTCGTCCGTCGGCCGGGCGGGATTCATCCTGGACAACCTGATCGCCGCCAAGAAGGCCAAGCCGATGGTGGTCGTGATGCCCGCCGGGCACACGGGGCCGTTCGCGATGGGCCGGGGCGGACTGCCTATGGATGAATTTGTGAAGGACTTCAACGGCGATATTCTGCCGTACGTCGAGAAGAACTATCGTGTGTACGCGGACCGCGGGCACCGGGCGATCGCGGGCCTGTCGATGGGCGGGGCCCACACGCTGAGCATCGCGATCCCGCACCTGGAGCAGTTCGCCTACATCGGCGTCTTCAGCTCCGGCGTCTTCGGCATCGCCGGCGGCGGTCCCGGCGGCCCGGCCGCTCCGGCGGGTCCGAGCTGGGAAGAGCAGAACAAAGAGAAGCTCGACAACGCGGATCTCAAGAAGGGCCTCAAGCTGGTCTGGTTCGCGACGGGGAAAGAAGATTTCCTGATCGAAACTTCGCGGGCGACGGTCGCGACGCTCAAGAAGCACGGCTTCAACGTGGTCTTCGAAGAGACCCCCGGCGCGCACACGTGGATCAACTGGCGAAACTACCTGAACGAGTTTACGCCGCAATTGTTCCAGTAAGAAACCGATGCCGATTCGCAGGGTGGGTCCTTGACCCACGCGTGTGCCGTCGATGAGGATGTGGACGCGTGGGTTGAGAACCTACCCTACATGCGAATCTCCGATTTCCCCTGTCGGAGCGAAGCAACAGCGTCGCCGTCGCTGAGTGAAAAAGGGCTTACCCGCTCCCGCGGCTCACGTCTTCATCTTCTTCATAATGAACGCCGCAATCAGGATCACGGCTGCCACGGCGATGAGGATGATGCTGTACGTTCCCATGATACGCCCCCCTTGTTGGCATTCTCGCCGAAGGGCCGAGGTTCCGTGTTGCTCTCGCGTTCCTCGGCCTTCTCTCTTGCTGCGTCCTACGCATCTGAGATGACAATCGAGGGCTATTGTATAGCTCGCCGTCGCGGAATGGCAACGAAGTCGCGCATCAGCAAATACCTGGATTCATGCCGTCGCACGCCTCTTCGATAGGCGGCCTGCCTGATCTGCGTCAGCCGTCGATTTGTGCAAAGGTGGCCGTATAGCTGTTGCCGGAGTTGCAGGTCATGGTCATGGCGGGCGGGTTGCTCGGAGCGCCACCGCGCGTCGAGTCGGCGGCCGTGCAGGTGATGACGTAGCTCACCTGACCGCTCGCCGCGGAAGCTGACGTGATGGCGTAGGCTTCGTGCGAAAAATACGTCCCGTCCAGATCGGTGTCGCGAATTCCCAGCTCCGCCAGGGTCGGAGCCCCCGAGAAGTCCGCCTTCCCGATTGCGTACGTTCTTAAGGCCGAGGCGATGACGCCCATTGCGGTCTTGGCTTCGGACCATTTGGAGGCGTCGCTGCGGCCTGTCATCATGGGGATCGCCACCGCGGCCAGAATGCCCACGATCAAAACCACGACCATCAGCTCGACCATCGTGAAAGCTCTACGAATCCGCGTCATGACAGCCATCCTCCAGGAGTCCAGATCCGACTGCGGCCTCATTGTGTGCGCAACGAGGTCCCGCCGGATTCTATCGGCCGATTCGACGCGCCCCTTAACGCAGGAAGCCACGCTCGAAGCTGGTTCGAGCGTGGCTTCCCGATTGATGATCTGTCGTTATCTGGCTTCTGAGCCGCGGTATTACAGGCCCTTGGCCATCATGTAGTAGACTTCGTTGGCCCGGATCTCTTTCTTGAGCTCACGGATCGTGGTGCTCGCGTCGATGAAGAGGCACTCGATGCCCGCCATCTCGGCGAAGTCCTCCATGTGCTGGCTGGTCAGGGCCATGCTGAAGCCCGTGTGGTGAGCCCCGCCGGCGAGGATCCAGGCGGCCGCTCCGTTCTTCAGGTTCGGCTTGGGTACCCACACGACGCGGGCGACCGGCAGCTTCGGCAAGGGGGCGTCCGGCGGCACGACGTCCACTTCATTGACGATCATGCGGAAGCGGTTGCCCATGTCGATGACCGAGGCGTTCAAGCCGGGGCCGCTGGGAACGTTGAATACGAGCCGGCAGGGGTCGGCCTTGCCGCCGATGCCCAGGGGGTGGACCTCCAGGGACGGCGTCTTGTCGGAGATCGAGGGGCAAACCTCGAGCATGTGAGCCCCGAGGACCTTGGGGCCGGCCGGGTCCAGATGGTAGGTGTAGTCCTCCATGAAGCTGGTCCCGCCCGGCAGGCCGGCGGCCATGACCTTCATCGAACGGACCAGGGCGGCGGTCTTCCAGTCGCCCTCGGCGCCGAAGCCGTACCCATCGGCCATCAGCCGCTGAACGGCCAGGCCCGGCAGTTGCTTGAGGCCGTGCAGGTCTTCGAACGTGGTCGTGAACGCCTTGAAGTCGCCTTCTTCGAGGAAGGTCCGCATGCCGATCTCGATGCGGGCAGCCTCGCGAAGGGCTTCGCGACGCTTGCCGTCCTGAGCGGCCTTGGCGATCTGGTATGTCGATTCATACTCGGACACGAGGGCGTCCACCTGGCGGTCGGTCGTCGCGTTGATGCGGGCAACCAGGTCGCCGACGCCGTAGCCGTCGACGGAATAGCCCATCTGAATCTGGGCCTGGACCTTGTCGCCTTCGGTCACGGCCACCTGCCGCATGTTGTCGCCGAACCGGGCGACCTTGGCGCCCTGGGCGTCGAACCATGCCGCCGCGGCCCGGGCCCAGACGCCCAGTTCCGCCTGCACCCCTTCCTCCTGCCAGTGCCCGACGATCACCTTGCGGTTGCGACGCATGCGGGAACAGATGAACCCGAACTCGCGGTCGCCGTGGGCGCTCTGGTTGAGGTTCATGAAGTCCATGTCGATGTCGGCCCAGGGGATGTCGCGGTTGAACTGCGTGTGCAGGTGTACGAAGGGCTTGCTCAGCACACCCAGGCCCGCGATCCACATCTTGGCCGGGGAGAAGGTGTGCATCCAGGCGATCAGGCCGATGCAGTTGGGGGCGGTGTTGGCCTTCATGCAAATATCGTAGATCGCCTGCGGCGTCGTCACCACCGGCTTGAAGACCACCTTGACCGGGACTTGCCGGGAACGGGACAGGCCCTGGGCGATCTGCCGGGAGTCCTCATCGACCTGTTTGAGCGTCTCGGGTCCGTACAGATGCTGACTTCCGGTCACAAACCATATCTCAAGCTTCTTCAGGTCAACATTCACAGTGTGCCCCTTCCAAATCCGTACAGTTCAGCGTGTCATTCCAGGCTCGTCGGTTCAACGTGGGCAAGCCCGTCGTCCGGAATCCGCGCCCATGCGATTGCGGTTTCCTCACGGAGATGCTTTCCTCGCGGCTCGCACCTGCCAGGGGTGTGTCCGCACGATGGTGGCATCATAGCGGCCGAAAGCCTCGCGAGTCAACCGTTCAGGCCGCAAACAACGTCTGAAATCGTTTGTTCTTGCTCGGACGTCTGCAAAATGGCGGATTTGGCTTAGATTTGCGAATCACCGGCATACGGACGGCTGAAAAGCGGTGCGGCACGCCCCTGGAGCATGTGGCGGCGAGACGGCGAACTGTCGAGAAAGGTCTTTCCTCGTCTTCGCACGGGTTTGCCCGTTCTTCACATGCTGGCTTGCACGCCAAAGGTTGCGTTCACCGCCTTGGAGGCTTTCAGCAGAAACCTCGCAGAAAAAGGGGACATTCTACTTTTCGATCGAGAAGGGCGATGGACGCCGTCGACGAGAAAAGCAGAATGTCCCCTTTTCCGTTGACCGCACGTACTCCGCGTCAGATCTCCTGCCATTGGCCCGGCGTCGGCACCGGGAAACGCCCTTCCGCGTCGGCCTTGACCGGGACCGGACTGTCCGCGTTCAGGTCGTCGAGGTAATTGCAGAACTGGAACCGCGACTTCATCATGTCGTCCCACGTGACCTTCTGCCCAATATGGCAAGCGGCCCGGCCCATGAGAGCCGTCAGATCGG
>JBDKUU010000107.1:0-12487 GCA_039679525.1 Phycisphaerales bacterium
TGTCCACCCTGCTGTCGCTGTGATCGAGCAACACGGGCTTGGTCGGATTCGTCGGGTCGATGGCCCACACTTCGAGCCGCAGGTCGCTGTCGAGATCGGACAGGTGCTTGAAGGGATAGACCTGCCCGTAGTGACGACTCCAAACCAGCGTCGCGGTGAGCGTCTTCTGCGAAGGCTCGTCGACCGCGATGCGATAGACCTGCTGATGCTCGAGCCCCTGCCGGACCTGGTTGAGGTCCCATCCCTCGCCGGCGATGTCGCCGGGCTTGCCCCGTCCTGCCGTCAACAGCTCGTGGGCACGGGCCGCGTTCACCATGCCGGCCCCCTGTACGCAATCGAGCGGCGTCTCATGATCGTCTTCCACGCCCAGCCGGCCCTTGTGCCAGTACGGCAGCTTGACAGCGGAGTTCATGAGGATGGCCTTGAGCAGGCAACTGCCGCCCTCAGGCGACAGGACCGGGCTCAGCTCGGCGTTCTGCTTGGCCGTCTGCATCAGAAGACCGACGATGCCGGCCGCCACGGGCGTCGAGAAACTCGACCAGTTGCCCGTCACGGAATAGTCCCTGTCGGCGCCTTCTTCGGCGACCAGGCAATTGCCCGGTGCGATCACGTCCGGCTTGCACCGGCCGTCGCCGGTCGGGCCCGCGCTCGACTCTTCGGGGTACGCCAGGGCGAACTGCGAGAGCTTCGTGGCGGGGTCGGCGGCATTCACCGAGCTGACCACACCCACGCCGATGACGTTGGGATTGGCCCCAGGATAGAACGACGGGTCGGAGGCGTTCAGGCCGTTGCCGATGCTGGCGACGAACACCATGCCCTTGTGTTCGATCAGAGCGTCGATGCCCCGCGTCCACTCGGCCTCGACGGGCTGGCCGAAACTCACGGAAGCGAGGTCGATCTCGGGTTTTTCCTGCCCATAAACGTACCGCTTCACGAAATGCCAAAACTCGAAGATGTGGCCCTGGGCCTGGGGGACGACGCCCTGGTAGTGGAACGGCTCCAGGGAAGGCGCGGCCCCGTTGGGGTCCTGGCCGAAAAGAATCGAGCAGATCGCGGTGGCGTGATCGGAGACTCCGGCCGCCTTGGTGAGACTGCTGTGGAAATCCAGCTCGGCATTCTGGAAACAGGCGTGTTTTACGTTCGGTTGGAAGTCATTCTGCGGCTCGCCGTTGGCGTCGTAGGTGAAGCTGCGGCAGACGACGCCGAAACGCACGCCGGTCCCCGTCAGATTCGGGTCTACCTGCCGTAAGTCCTGGATTCCGGCCCACTTAAGAGCCTGTGGCTGGAGCGAGGAGAAATCCTGTCCCTGGGCGGTGGCGAAGGCCGTCAGCCCGATAACGAGGGCTACGACCCATAATCTTGCAACCACGATTGCAGCTTTTCCGCCCATACTCTCACACCACGTTCGAAAGAATCGGGACAGGCGCCTGACGGCTACCCGTCACCCCCCAGAATCAACGCTCCATGTCCTGCCGAACTCCTCCTCCATCCAATTGGCCTCCTCATAGCAAAAAACGGTCGCCCGATCAAGTGAATTCCGTGCTCGGGACACAACATAACGCGGTTGCCAGGGTTGAGAAGACGGATTCTACCGAACGTTGCCGGGGGGACTTGCAGGACGCCCGGCCCCGTGGTATAGTTGGCCCAAGTTGCCGAAAGGACCGCAGCGACGTCCCATCCGAGCCGTTCGGTTGGGAGCCTAGAGATATTGGACTACGTTATGAAGGTTATCCTAGACGCCGGCCAGATCGACCGCACCATCGAGCGTCTGGTCGATTTGATTGCCGCCGGGACATCGCCCGACCAGGAGCCCGCCATCATCGGCGTGCGCAGCCGGGGCGAAGTCCTTGCCGAGAGACTTGCCGAGCGTCTCTCCCGCAAGCTCGGATGGCCCGTCCCCTGCGGGACTCTCGACATCACCCTCTACCGCGACGACCTAAACGCCCCGCACAGCGGCGGCCAGCCCCTGGTCCGCACGACGGAAATCGGCTTCGACATCAACAACAAGACGATCATCCTGGTGGATGATGTGCTGTATACCGGCCGCTCGACCCGGGCGGCCATGGATGCCCTCATGGATTTGGGCCGGCCCAAGGCGATTCGGCTGGCCGTGCTCGTCGAACGGGCAGGACGCGAGTTACCCATTCAAGCGGATTATGCCGGCTACGAGGCCGAGGTCGGGCCTCAGCAGTCGGTTCAGGTCAATTTCGTGGAGTCCGACGGAAAGGACGAAGTGACAGTGGCCTAACAACGCGAAGCGGCGCAGGCCCTATGGGTCCCATAGGTCTTATAGGTCCTATGTTTCTTTCTTCGTCGCTTCAGAACTGGGCAGGGACGGTATGAGTCGCATCCTCGACATTGTGGAACGGCACACATCGGGCAGGACAGGAAAGCGGCACAACTCAATTATGACGATGACTCACAAAGGCGGCAAACCATTCGAATGGCACCGAAAGCACCTGCTGGGCCTGCGGGACCTCAGCGTTGAGGAGATCACTCACATCCTCGACACCGCCACCGGCTTCGAGCAGATCAGCACGCGATCGGTCAAGAAGGCCCCCCCGCTGCGAGGCAAGGTCGTCGTCAACCTGTTCTTCGAGGACAGCACGCGGACCCGGGCCAGTTTCTCCCTGGCCGCCAGCCGGCTCAGCGCCGACGTCATGGAGTTCACGCAGAAGGCCAGCTCCGTCAGCAAGGGCGAGACCCTGCTCGACACCGCCCGCAACCTCGAAGCGATGGGCATCGACATCGTCGTGATCCGCCACAGCGCCGCGGGTGTGCCGGTGCTCTTGAGCCGCAGCATCAAGGCCTGCGTCGTCAACGCCGGCGACGGCTACTGCGAGCACCCCACCCAGGGCCTGCTCGACGTCTACACGATCCGCAAGATCAGGGGCTCGCTCGAAGGGCTTAAGGTTGCCATCGTCGGCGACATCGCACACTCCCGCGTCGCACGCAGCGATCTGTGGGCGATGACCAAGCTGGGAGCCGAGGTGACGTTCGTCGGACCGCCGACCCTGATGCCCGCCGAGGTCGGCCGGCTGCCGGTGAAGGTCAGCTACAATCTGGACAAGGTGATCGAAGAGGTGGACGTGGTCAACATGCTGCGGATCCAGTTCGAGCGGATCGGCGGCAACCCCTTCCCCTCCATCCGCGAGTACTCCCGCTACTTCGGCCTGACGGTCGAGCGGGTCAAGCGGGCCAAGCCCAACATTCTCGTGATGCACCCCGGCCCGATCAATCGCGGCCTGGAAATGGAGAGCGAAGTCGCCGACGGCACCAACAGCGTGATCCTCCAGCAAGTCACCAACGGCCTGGCCGTCCGCATGGCCGTCCTGTTCCTGGTAAACCAAGCCGCCGCGGAGACACCGGCGTAACCCGCACCAGTAGGAAACGCCCCCCCACTTCCCCTTTCCGCGTGCTTAAGCCCAATCAAGAAGGCACCCGTCAATCTCTGTAAGCGTCCTTGCGGTGTCTCACTCGAACAATCAGGATGCGGACGAAAGCGTGATGGACTTCGTAGAGAACGCGATAGTCGCCGACACGTATCCGATAGGTATGATCCGTGCCCTGCAATTTCCTTGCACCCGGGGGGAAAGGCTCATCCGACAGCGACGCAACGGCTGCTACGATCCGCGGCACAACTTGCCTGTCGATTCCCTTGAGTTCTCGCAGGGCCGACGCTTTCCACTCAATCCGGTAAGTAGCCATTGCGTTTCAGGTCCGCCACAAGGTCCTCATGGGAGATCGTGGGGTCCTCTCGACGCTCGGCCAGGACAGCCAGATCGTCAAGATCCTCCATGAGTTCATGGAATTCCTCGATGGACAGAATGACGCTTTTCTTTCGCCCCTCGGCATCCGTAATGTATTCGGGTTTGATTGTAGCAATCGGTTGCATGGCCTGCTCACCTGCGCTTGCGATTCAGTAGTTGTTGCTGCCACCTGAGTTCATTGTATCCTCCGTGCACCGGAGCAGCAAGAGCTATCGGTTCGTCAATCCCCAGGGAACCCGGTAGGATCTTCTCAGCATCTTGTCGGCTTCTTGGTCGTCCGCAAAACGCTCGACTGCCGTATTCCACGTCAGTTTGCGGCTTAATTGGATGGCGATGTGGCCGAGTTGGCACATCGAGCAGGTGCGATGGCCGACTTCGGCGTCTGCCATGGTGGTCGCTTTGTTCTTGATCCCGTACAGGAAATCCTCCTTGTCCTGACGCTGCGGAAGATGAATGTCGCTATCCTTGAGCTTGATCCGGAGGATCGCTGGATCGCTGGCGGTCATCTGGCCGCCCAGCCACGGCGCATGAATCCATCCATCCTCCCCTTCGACCCGCAGGAATGCGCCTGGAGCCGTGTGGTAGTCCAGCGTGACGCCGTCGGCGTAGCGATACTGGATCTGGAAGTTGAGCAGGACGTTCCAGAGGCCGGAGCCCGCGGCGGGATACTCGCCTTTGCCTTCCACGCTCACGGGGCCCGTCCGCTCGCTGTCGTGCGTTTGCTGCGCGACGTCGATGACATGGGCTCCCCAGTTGGTCACCATGCCTTCGCACGTGTCCCGGCATCGCATCCAGCCGGGACGGGTGTAGGCCCGAGGCGGATGAACGCGGTCCACCGTGTACGGCCGTGAGGGAGCCGGACCCGTCCACATTTCGTAGTCCAGGTCTTCGGGGACAGACATCGGAGCGTTCGATCCTCCCGCGACGTCTCCCGTGGGGACGCCAACCTCGATGCGTTTGATCCGGCCTATGTAGCCGTTGCGGACAAGCTCTGCGGTCTTGTGCATGTACGAGTCGCTGCGGCACTCGCTGTCCGTCCGGAAGGTGACGCCGTGCTTCTTGACGGCATCGGCCAGGACGCGACCCTCGGCAACGGAGAGAGTCAGCGGCTTCTCGCAACTGACATGCTTGCCCGCCCTGACGGCCGCCAGCGAGATGGGCACGTGCCAGTGGTCCGGCGTGGAATTCATGACCGCGTCGATGTCCTTGCGGGCCAGGACCTCGCGCCAGTCAGCGCAGGCGCGGCAGTCGCTGTTCTGATAGTGCTGATCGACCGCCTGCTTCGCCTGCTCCAGCCGCCACCGATCCACATCGCAGACGGCGACCACCCGGGAATCGCTCGACTGCAGGAAGGGCTTGAGATTGGCGTACAAGGCCTGACGTCCCATCCCGATCATCGCGACGGCGACCCGATTCGAGGGAGCGTCCTTTCCGAGCACGGACGAGGGAACGATCGCCGGGAACCCGGCCGCGAGACCGCCCGCTCCGATCGCGCGGAGCATCTGCCGTCGGGTGAAGGTCATGCCGATGTGGTCTGCGTTCTTCATTGGAGTCCCCATGGATTAAGGCCTTTGATCCCCCGCTCTTTCATCCGAGTCAGCAGTGCGGGAATGTGCTTACGCATCTTGGCCCGCGTCTGCGGGTCCACGTACTGAAGCATGAGGTTCATTCGCTCGACCGACGACATCGTCCCCTGGTTGTCCTTGCGGGACTTCTGCAATTGATCGATGAAGGCGTCGAGCCGGGCGGTCTTCTGGTCCGCGGGCAGCCGATCGAATTCATCGAGCCGCTGGTCGATCAAGGGCCCCACGACCGGCAGGACGTTTTGCATCACCCGCCGCCGCTGCTCCTCCGACACGCTCGGATCGGACATCAGCGTCAAGACGGGCGTCTGGCTGCCGGGCGCCTGAATCCTGCGGACATACTCGCGTTTCTCGTCCGAGTCCATTTTGGCAAACGCCTCGGAGGCCAGGAATTCAGCCGTTTTCTCGGGTGTCGTGACATCCGGCGAGGGCGGCTTCGAGCGAAAGACAGGCGACGCGGCGAACCCGCACGCGAGGACCAGCAGGCCGGCCGCACAACATTGGATGAAAGTCCTGCGATTCCTGTTCATTGTCGTCTTCACTCCAGATCGCCGACGTGCCCGTCGCCGAAAAGAAAGTTCATCGATCCCGGGCGACCTTCACGTCCGTGAAACGGGCGAAAATCCCACAGCACCGGCGTCTTCGTCTCGCCCCAGCGTTTGCCCAGGAACGTCCGGTCCACGGGCATCCCGCAAAGGTAGTGCGGATACTCATAGCTGGTGCCCTCTCTTTCGAAGTAGCTATCCTCGCGGTCGGCCGGGCAACGCATCGCCTCCCGTTCCTTCACGTACGGCAGCAGGACATCGGTGATCGTGGGCAGGTTCGGCTCCTCCGACGGCAGTTGCGCCGCGAACGGCATCCGATTGCGATTGTCATCGACGTACATTCGCAACGCCATTCCGATATTGTGCAGTTGCCCCCGGCAAGCCCCCCGTCGGGCGTGGACCTTCGCCCTGCCGACAACCGGGACCAGAACGCCCAACAGCGATGAAATGACCGCGATCACCACGAGCAGCTCGACGAGCGTGAACGCCCCCCGCCGACCGCCATTGCCGCACCGAATTCTGCCATGCGATTGCATACCCGCCATGGTATCCGGCGTAAGGTCCGGCTGCAATCGCGTGCTGCGCCGCGAGACTCCTTCGGACCTTATTCCATATCGTTCGTCAAGGGGTTGTCGCGTGTCGTGATCCGGCGAAAGATACGTCGACCCAGAATGCACGACAGAAAGAAGGAAATCACCAAACAGAGAGGGGAGACCCCCAGGAAAAGGCCATTCAAGCCAAAGAGCCGCCGGACTCCTAAAATGGCAATCCCCATCAACAACATCCCCACGACTGTGCCTCCCAAGACGGTAACGACCGAAAGCACGACCGCGATCGGAAGCCGGAACTGATCGATCAACATCATGATGGAGAGCCACAAATCGTTGACCTCTCCCGCCATGCCCGTCGGCGCCTTCTGCGGCAGGGTTCGCCGTCTCATTTGCAGCCATGCCCCGACGAGAACCGACGGGACCTGCAGAACCTCCGACGCCACGTCAAACCAAATCGGCGTCTGGATGGCGTCGCTCTCATGTCCGCTCAGAAGACGGAAGCATGCATAGACCGCCGACGTAAAAAGGATAAGCCCGATCCCGTGTTTGATTTCATTCCGCTGGGCGATGCGGCCCGTCACAAATCCCCCGATCGCAGACCAGAGAGCGAATGCCATCAGACTCGCGAGCAATGAACCCGTGGACTGTGCGGCCTCCCTGCTTGTGAAACCCGTCGGATGGCAGATCGCGATGATCAACATCGTCGCAAAGCCGCCCGCAAACGCGACCGCCCACCCTGATGCGATGGCAATCAGACTCTTCACAGCGCCCTTAGTCACCTGTGTCCCTCGATTTGGAGTCTCACGTTCGTGCGCCGCCAATTCCTTTGTGGCAGGCCGGACCGTCTATTCTGATACACTCATGCCGATTCGGCTCGCGGCACACCCAGCAGTTTCGCCTGCACAGATTCCGCAATCGTATCGCGGAGGAACTCGCTTGCCCGGAGGATCTCAATGCCGATCATCTCGCCCTTGTCGTTCAACTCCACCGTGATGTTGGGGCTCAGCTCAACGCTCTGGGCCTCGGATCCCTCGGAGATCACCAAGTGGAGAACGTCCTCCCGCTCGAAATAGACCATGCGTGGCTTATTCATGGATCAACCTTCCCATCTTGATGCGGAACTCAATCTGCTGCCGACTCGTGGCGTGAATCGTTACAGGAGTCACTACGCCTTCTTCCTGCTCGTAGGGGATCAGTACCACCGTCCCGCTGCATCGCCCAACGACAACATGTCGATTTGTCGCCGTATCCACATATCGTTCTTTCGATGACTCCAGAATCTGTTCAATCCTCTTGAGCTCGAACCCTCGAAGCGCCGCTCTGTACCTCAGATAATCCGTCCAGGCAACACCCATAGCACTCCCGTTCCTTCTCGCAGTTCTCGAACGAGCAGAGATCAATCGTGAGCATAGCCGATTTCGGAACTGGCGTCAACGCTGCGACTCCACACTCACCCACTGCACATACGGCTGGCATCCGTCCGCTAACCCACGGGACGGAACGAACGACAGATCACCACTCGCGTATTTCCGAATAGGTGTGGTGATTTTGGGCAAGCAACAGACTATCGAACCAGGCAGAATCGCATGTTGACGAAGTACGACATCCCGGCGGAGTTCGGCGGTCATTTGAGGCTAGGCACTTGCTCGTGGAAGTACGACTCCTGGGAAGGGCTCGTCTATGAGCCGGGAAAACGCTATCGGCCGGAGGACTACCTGCCGGATTATGCCAAGTACTTCACGACAGTCGAGATCGATCAGTGGTTCTGGAGCCTGTTTCCCACGGGGGTGAAACTGCCGGGCCCGGAAGTCGTGAAACGGTACGCCGACAGCGTGCCCGGGGATTTCCGCTTCACGATCAAGGCCCCCAACGCGATCACGCTGACCCATTCCTATGCCAAGCAGCCCAAAGGCTCGGAACGTTCCGCCAACGAGCCGAACCCCTATTTCCTCAGCATAGACCTGTTGAATCGCTTCCTCGCAGCGCTCGAACCCATGCGAGCCAGGCTCGGGCCGATCATGTTCCAGTTCGAGTACCTCAACAAGCAGAAGATGCCTTCGATGGCGGCCTTTATCGAGCGGCTTCACGCGTTTTTCGAAAAAGCCCCGGCCGGGTTTCCGTACGCCGTCGAGATCCGAAATCCGAATTATCTCAAGGACGAGTTCTTCGACGCTCTGCGACGATTCGGCGTCGGATTCGTCCTTCTGGAGGGGTACTACATGCCGCCGATCGCAGAGGTCGCAGCCGGGCACGACGTCCGCACGGCCCCCTTCTCCATCATCCGCCTGCACGGGCCCGACCGGGCCGGCATCGAGGAACAGACCCACGGCGTCTGGAACGAGATCATCGAACCCAGAGATGACAGCCTCCAGGCGACAGCCGATATCGTCCGGCAGAACCTCGCCGTCGACGCGGACACCTACGTCAACGTGAACAATCACTACGAGGGCAGCGCCCCTCTGACCATCCGGCGGCTGCTCGACATCCTACAAAACAGGCCGCTTCAGTGGCGTTCCTCCCGCTCTACTGGGGCAGGCAAAGGTCAAAGGCCGCAAGGTTTGGAGTTCCACCTTTAGGCGGGTCCGAGAGTCTTGCGGCGCAGCCGACTCCGTTGGTGTGCTCTCAGGATCTCAAAGGCCACTCGGACTTTTTCGACCCGTGTAAACGCGGAACTCCAAACGGGCCGATAATGTCGACCCGGGCGGCTTGACGTCCCGAACGCCGGCTGTATACTGTCGGGACGATTCTATAGGCCCCTTTCTAGAGAGGTTATGATGCAGCTTGTATCCAGAAAATCCCGGCTCAAAGGCACTGTTTCGATCCCCGCGTCGAAGTCTCACACGATCCGCGCCGTCGCCATCGCCTCGCTGGCCCACGGCAACAGCGTCATCCGCAACCCGCTCTGGTCCGGCGACACGGAGGCCGCGGTCCTGTGCTATCGCGCGTTCGGGGCCAAGATCGACATCAGCGACGACAAGGCCTGGAAAGTCACCGGCTTTGGCGGCAAGGTCGTCCCGCCTAAGGAGACCGTCGACGTGCTGAACTCCGGCACGACCCTCCGCGTTGCGATGGGCTCGGCCGCCCTGGCCCAGCCGGACGCGGTGACGACCTTCACGGGCGACGAACAGATCCAGAGCCGCCCGATCGCCCCCCTGATGCAGTCCCTGGAAGAGCTGGGGGCCAAGTGCGTCAGTCTCAAGAACAACGGCAAGGCCCCCGTCCGCATCTCGGGCAGACTCCGCGGCGGGCGGACCTCCATCGCCGCGTTCACGAGCCAGTACCTTTCGAGCCTTCTGCTGTGCACGCCGCTGGCCTCGGCCGACACGGACATCGACGTCACCCTGCTTAACGAGCCCGGCTACGTCCAGATGACCCTGGACTGGCTGGACAAACAGGGCATTCAGTACGACCACGACGGCCTCCGTCGCTTCCGCATGCGGGGCAACCAGAGCTACAAAGCCTATGATCTGCCGGTCCCGGCGGACTTCTCCAGCGCGACGTTCTTCCTCTGCGCCGCGGCCCTCTTCGGCGAGGGCGTCACGCTCAAAGGCCTCGATTTCTCCGACAGCCAGCCGGACAAGGCGGTCGTCGATTACCTCCGCGCCATGGGAGCCGAGATCACGACCGGCCCCGAAGGCATCACCGTCAAAGGCTCCTCGCTCAAGGGCGTCACCATCGACATGAACGCGACGCCCGACGCCCTGCCGGCGATGGCGGTCACCGCCGCGTACGCCGAGGGCACGACGAGACTGGTCAACGTGCCCCAGGCCCGAAGCAAGGAGACCGACCGCATCAGGTGCATGGCCGAGGAACTGACGAACATGGGGGCCAAGGTCGAAGAACTGCCGGATGGTCTCGTCGTACATCACAGTAAGCTCGCGGCGGCCCACCTGGACGGCCGGAGCGACCACCGGATCGTCATGGCCTTGTCCCTGGCGGCGATGGGGCTCGAGAAGCCCTGCACCATCGAGACGGCCGAGGCGATCAAGGTGACGTTCCCCGAGTTCGTCGGCCTGATGCAGGCCCTCGGCGGGAACATGGAGATCAAAGGCTCCTGAGCCTCGATCGGATCACTGTGATAAAGAGCCGGTGTAGGGTGGGTTCTCAACCCACGCGTAACCGGTCCGAGGGGCAACGACAATGAAGATTGTACTGGCAGGCCCCAAAGGCGCAGGCAAGACCTCCGTCGCAGCCAAACTGGCGGAACTGACCGGCCTGCCGGCGATCGAGACAGACCGCCTGATCGAGGAATGCTTCGAGCGTGACACCGGCGAGAAACACACCTGCCGGGAGATCTTCGTCGAGCACGGCGAACAAGAATTCCGGGCCGTCGAGCGAAAGGTCGCGGTCGAGCTGGCCGAGACGGACTGGAAACTGATCGTCTGCGGCGGATCGAGCCTCCTGGACCCCGCCAGCCGGCGGGCCCTTCGCAAGAACGCCATCCTGATCTATCTCACCGCCAGCCCGGAAACGCTGTGGAGCCGCATCGCCAAAGACGGCCTGCCGCCCTGGCTTCGCGGGCCCGACGCCAAGGCCCAGCTCGACAAGAACGTCGCATATCGCGAGGAGCTGCTGGGCCCCTACGCCGACGCCGTGATCGACACGACGGATCAGACGCCCGACCAGATCGCCGAGATCGCGATGCAACACATCGTCGAGGAGCTGACCATCCGCAGCCGGGCGGCCAACACGTACGGCGACATCATCCGCGTCACGACCTTCGGCGAAAGTCACGGCCCGGCCATCGGCGCCGTCCTCGACGGCGTCAAGCCAGGCGTCGAGTTCTCCGCCCGGGTGATACAGGCCCAACTCAATCGCCGGCGCCCCGGCCAAAGCGCGGTGACCACGCCCCGCGACGAAAAGGACCAGGTCGAGATCCTCTCCGGCGTCTTCCAGGGCAAGACCACCGGAGCCCCCATCGCGATGGCGATCTTCAATCGCGATCACGATTCGTCCAAGTACGAGGGCATCAAGGACCTCTTCCGCCCGGGCCACGCGGACTTCACCTACTACCGCAAGTACGGCCTCCGGGATCACCGCGGCGGCGGGCGGTCCTCAGGCCGCGAGACGGCCGGCCGCGTCCTGGGCGGCGCGTTCGCACGGCAGGAACTGGCCAAGCGAGGCGTTCGGATCGTCGCCCATGCGATCGAGATCGCGGGCATAGCCGCCAGCAAGTGCGATTATGAAGCCATCGAAACGAACCCAGTTCGATGCGCCGACCCCGAGGCCGCGGAGCGAATGGTCCACGCGATCCTGGCGGCCAAGGACGACAACGACTCGGTCGGCGGCGTCGTACAGCTCGAAATCCACGGCCTGCCGGCGGGCCTGGGCGACCCGGTCTTTCAGAAGCTCGACTCGCGCCTGACCGCAGCGATCATGACCCTCGGGGCGGTCAAGGGCATCGAAGTGGGCAAAGGCTTCGCCTTGACTCGCATGCGGGGCAGCCAGTCCAACGACAACATGGCCGACGGCGGCTTCGTCTCCAACAACGCAGGCGGCATCACCGGCGGCATCTCGACCGGCCAGCCCGTCATCCTGCGGATCGCCGTCAAACCCACGTCGTCCATCGCCAAGCCCCAGCGGACGCTGGACACGAACATGCAGAACCAGACCATCGAGACCCACGGCCGACACGATCCCTGCATCGTCCCCCGCGTGATCCCGGTGATCGAGAGCATGGCGGCCCTGGCCCTGCTCGACGCCTGGGAGGTCCAGGACCGCCTCCGCCCCGGCTGGTCGTAGGGGCAGACCCCCGTGCCTGCCCTGCCGATGCCGGCATCGATCCCCGGAGGGCAACCACGGGGGAGGGTGCCCTCGCTGTTCTACACATCTCCTCTGCAATCCGGACACGCCCGCAGCGGGCGTGTGAGGGAGGTTTTCCGTTTTGGCCAGCAGCATGATGCCGGCTGAGCCCGGTCTGACGGTCGGGACGATCCCACTGTTCCGGCAAGGTCCCGGGATGCGTTTTTCGCCTTTCGGGCTTCCAGCAGAAAGGCTTCGCCAAGAGGGCCCGTCCGCAGGTCCGGCCGGAACCGGGG
>JBDKUU010000108.1:0-4539 GCA_039679525.1 Phycisphaerales bacterium
GGCCAATCGTCGCAAGGCGATCAAAGAGATGGTGGACAGCCGGTACGGCAACCAGGACTGCGCCACGTACGTCGATCTGCGAGAGCTGCTGGCCCGCGACGACATCGACGCGGTGCTGATCGCGACGGGCCCCAACTGGCACGCGACCGCTTCGATCCTCGCGGCCAACGCCGGCAAGGACGTCTATTGCGAAAAACCCTGCACGAAGAACATCGCCCAGAGCCTGGCCCTGGCCGAGACATTCCGGCGGACCGGGCGGGTGTTCCAGGCCGGCACGCAGCGTCGCAGCCTGCCCAATTTCATGTACGCGATCGAGCTCGCCCAGACCGGCAAACTCGGCAAACTCCAGACGCTGTATGCCCATCCGATGGGCCTGAAAGCCGAGATGAGCGGCTGGCTCCCGGCCGAGCCCGAACCGCCCAAGGATGTTGTGGATTGGGACACCTATCTGGGCCCCGCGGCTTGGCGTCCCTTCAACAACAGGCTCCTCGATGGTTTCAACTTCGAGAAGGGCGGCGGGATGATGGGCGCCTTCGGCGCCGGCGGATGCCTCGAATGGGGCTCTCATTGCGTCGATCTGTGCCAGTGGGCCAATAGCGCCGACGGCACGGCCCCTGTGGAATATGAGCCGAAAGACAACCAGTTGCACGCCCGCTACGCCAACGGCGTCAAGCTCGTGATGCGGAACGACGGATGGCTGCCGTTGGGCTCGTGCCCGGTGCGGTTCGAAGGCGAGACGGGCTGGGTCGAGACCGCCGACGACGGGGAACTCGTTGCGAGCTCGCCGGCGTTGCTGGTCAACAAGGGCGCCAAGATCGGTGGTTATCCCGCCGACTTCCACGTGCGTGACTTCCTCGATTGCGTCAAGACACGGGCCCAAACGCGGGCAAGCGCCGATGCGGCCTGCTACTCGCACATCGCCTGCCACGCGGCCAACATTTCGCTGCTCCTGGGCCGCAAGGTCATCTTCGATCCGGTGAAGCACGAATTCCCCGGCGACGAAGAAGCCAACCGCCTGCGTTCCGAGGCATTGCGAGAGCCGTGGCGGCTGTAAGGACGGGTTTCAAACCCGCCTGTGCGGGGCATGGATCACCACATAAATGAGGATGACTACGATGTCTGAGAATCGATATTTCGGATTGTGTGCTGCTGCTGTTCTGGCGACAGCCTTCTTGATGGTCGCCGACAGCCAGGCTGTCCCCAGCGACAAGGAACTTCAGTTGATCAGCGTGCTTCAGTCGAACGCGCCGGCCGCGGAGAAGGCGATCACCTGCAAGAAGCTGGCCATCTACGGCACGCAGGAAGCGGTCCCGGCTTTGACGCCTCTGCTGGCGGATGAGCAATTGTCGTCGTGGGCCCGGACAGCCCTGGAGGTCATTCCCGGTCCGGCCGCCGACGCAGCTCTCCGCGATGCGATAGGCAAGGTGCAGGGCAGGCTCCTGGTCGGCGTGATCAACTCGATCGGGGTCCGTCGCGACGCGCAGGCTGTGAACGTCCTGGCGGAGAGACTCAAGGACTCCAACGCGGACGTCGCTTCGGCGGCGGCTGTCGCCCTGGGCTGCATCGGTGGCGATCAGGCCGCCGACGTTTTGGCGCAAGCTCTCGCGAACGCCTCGCCGGCGGTCCGTCCCGCCGTGGCCGAAGGGTGCGTCCGATGTGCGGAGAAGTACCTGGCCCAGGAGAAGTCCGATCAGGCCAAGAAGCTGTATGACGCCGTCTGTTCGGCCGACGTGCCCAAGCAGAGGGTTCTCGAAGCGACCCGCGGAGCGATTCTGGCTCGTGGATCCGCCGGTGTGTCGTTCCTGGTCGAACAACTGACGTCGGCCGATAAAGGCCGGCTCAGCATCGGTCTGCGGACGGCCCGCGAACTGTCCGGCCAGGATGTCACCGAGGCCCTGGCGGCCGCGATGGATCGACTGAGTCCGGACCGGCAGCCTCTGCTCTTGCTGGCCATCGCAGATCGCAAAGACGCCGCGGTGTTGCCTTCGGTCGTGAAGGCAGCCAAGGCCGGCTCGAATGAATTGCGAACGACCGCGGTCGGCGTGCTGGCCCGAGTGGGCGACGTCTCCTGCGTGCCCGTGCTGCTGGAGGCCGCGGCTCAGGATAATCCGGAACTGGCCCAGGCCGCCAAGACCACGTTGGCAAAGCTCCCCGGCAAGGATGTGGATGCCGACCTCGCGGGCCGGTTGCCGCAGGCGACGGGCAAGACTCGCCAGGCCCTGATCGAGCTGGTCGGCAAGAGGCAGCTCGATGCGGCTCTCCCTGCGGTCGTGCAGAGCGTCGGAGATTCCGACGCGGGAATCCGCGCCGCCGCCATCCAGACGATCGGGATTCTCGGCGGGGCTTCGCAGGTGGCTGACCTCGTGAAGCTCGCCCAGAACACGAAGGATCGGGCGGACATCGAGAAGGCGCTTCAGGCGGTCAGCGGCCGGTCCGGCGCCACTTGCGTGCCGAGCCTGCTGCCGTTGATGAAGAGCGGCGACGCCGGCCTCCGCATGGTCGGCCTGCACACGATGGCGAACGTCGGCGGACCCGATGCTTTGGCCGCTGTGAAATCCGCGGTGAACGACAAGGAAGAGAACGTCCAGGATGAGGCGGTTCGCACGCTGTCGACGTGGCCGAACAACTGGCCCCAGGATGCGGCGGCGGCCGAGACGCTTCTGACTTTGGCCAAGTCGTCGACGAAGACGTCCCATCAGGTTCTGGCCCTTCGCGGCTATCTGCAATACCTGCGAGGCGACAAGTCGC
Source organism: Phycisphaerales bacterium (assembly GCA_039679525.1). GTDB lineage: Bacteria > Planctomycetota > Phycisphaerae > Sedimentisphaerales > Anaerobacaceae > PLanc-01. The sequence continues at coordinate 2,749 of JBDKUU010000108.1, forward strand.
TGGCCGGCGCGGACAAAGTGGCCAAGGTCAATGACTTGCTCGGGCTGATCCAGCGTCCTGAAGAGAAGCGGCTGGCCATCGCGGCCATCAACGGCGTCGAGGCCCCCGGGGCTCTGGAAACGCTGACGAAGCTCGCGGCCGATCCGGCTGTCGCGGAGGAAGCATGTTCCGCGATCCTCAACGTTGCGGGCAAGAACGTGCAGGGAGTGTCCGCGGAGCAACGCCGGTCCGCCCTCCAGACCGTCGTCGAGAAATCGAAAAGCGACAGGACCAAGCGAAAGGCCGAGGAATTGCTCAAGGGTGTCTGATACGATCCATGGAGCGACGAGAGTTCATGCAGTGGTTGGCCGGCGGCGCTCTGGCCGCCGGACTGAACCCTGGGGCTGACGCCGCATCAACGAGCGGACAGTCGCAGGGAATTCAGTCGCCCCGCGCAGGTCGTCCTCGGCGATTCGGCGACGGACGCGACTGGTTCTTCGAGAAACGCTTCGGCATGTTCCTGCATTGGGGAATCTATTCGATTCCCGCATGGCATGAGCAGCATCAGTGGCGGGCCCGCGTGCCCCGCGCCGAGTACGTGAAACTGGTCGGACGGTGGAACCCTCGCAGGTTCGACCCGAACCAGTGGCTGGACCTGATGCAGGACGCGGGCATGAAGTACGTCTGCATCACCACCAAGCATCACGACGGTTTCTGCTTGTGGGACACGAGGCAGACGAGCTTCAATACGATGAACACGCCTTACAAGCGGGACATCATCGGAATGCTCGCCGACGCCTGCCACAAGCGGAGCGTGCCCTTGTGTCTGTACTACTCCAACGCGGACTGGAATCATCCGAATAACCCCAACCAGGGCCGGCACCACGAGCTGGCCGGCCCCGAGCCGGGCGATCGGCCTGACTGGGACAAGTACCTGGAGTTCCTCAAGGCCCAGGTCCGCGAGCTGTGCACCAACTACGGCGAGATCCACGGCTTCTGGTGGGACATGAACGTCCCCAAGCACGTGGACCCCTCCATCAACGCCATGATCCGCCAATTGCAGCCCAAGGCGGTGATCAACAACCGCGGCTTCGACGAGGGCGACTTCGGCACGCCGGAGCGAGATCTCGACAGCGCGGCGGCCGAGGCGGCCGGTTTCGACCGGCCCACCGAGGCGTGCCAGTCCGTGGGCATGGAGAGCTGGGGGTATCGCAAGGACGAGGATTACTACACCGACCGGCATCTGATTCGCAGCCTGGATCGCTATCTTGCCCGCGACGCCAACTACCTGCTCAACGTCGGCCCGACGGCCGAGGGCGTCATTCCGGACGAGTCAGCCGCGATCCTGCGGCGGATCGGCCGCTGGCATCACGCGGCGGAGGAGTCGCTGGTGAGCGTCGAGCCCGCTTCGACATTGACTTCCAATCGCAACGTTCTGCTGACTCGGCGGGATCGGACGCTCTATGTCCATCTCAACAAGGACCCGACGGGCGATGGCGTGAAGCTCAAGCCCATCAACGTGGCCCCGAAATCCGCCGTACTGCTCAACGACGGCCGAAAAGTCGAGTTCGCGGTGAACCTGGCTCCGAGCGACCACGCCGAGCGGAAGGCCTATCTGCGGCTTCAGAAGCTGCCCGTCAACGAAATGGTCAACACGGTGCTGGTGGTCAAATTGGAGTTCGATCATTCTCTCGATGATCTGGCCGTGCCGCAGGCCGGTCTCGCCGGACCATCCAACAAGTGACTCTGGGGGCGATAGAAAGGACGATTCGTGAGAGCCAGCCGTCTGTCGGTCATCGTTTTGTTCAGCCT
>JBDKUU010000109.1:0-2125 GCA_039679525.1 Phycisphaerales bacterium
GGAGGACCTCCTCAGAAGGATGCTCCCCGGGCGTCCGTAGAACCCCCATTGAAAGAACGAAACCGCCCGGCGCGGGCAAGCGCCAGACGGCTCGTGTGGTTTCAACACTCGAGCGTTCGCCTGCCCCCGCCGCGGCTCCTCCTGGAGGCGATATCCATGGCACGAAAGGGTCGCGAAAACCGCGGCGTCTATGAGCAGCCCCCTGGATCAGGCCGCTTCCTGATCGACTATATCGACCAGACCGGTCACCGCAAGCGGGAGGTCGTGGGTCAGTGCGCCGACCATCCCCACCCGAAGGACAAGCGCTGCCCGATGCAGGTTCGCGCCCGCAACCTGGCAGCCCAGCGCCGGAAGGACGTGCGCAATGCCCGCCTGTTCCCGGCACCGCCCCCAGTTGCTCGGGCCACCCTGTTGACCGAGGTCATGCGAGACTACCTGAAGGAGTCGGAGGCGACCAAGCGCTCCTACGCGGACGACAAGCGGTATGCGGAGGCCTGGGGCCTCGTGTTCTTCGGGCGGGCCCTGGACGACGTTCGACCCGCGGAGATCGAGCACTGGCGCCAGGAGCAGATGTCTCGCGAGGAGAGCCCGATCAGCCCCGCGACCGCCAACCGCTATGTAGCGTTCCTCAAGCACGTGTACAACGTGGCTATTCGGGACGGCTTGACGGAGAAGAATCCCGTGACCCGCGTCAAGCTCCTGCGGGAGGACAATTCTCGGATCCGCTGGCTCCGGCAGGACAAAGACCTAGATGAGGAAGCGGCGTTACGTAAGGAGCTCGACCCCGAAATCTGGGAGCGATACGTCCTCGTCGCCATCGACACGGGTCTACGGCAGTCCGAGCAGTTCAGCCTGCGGTGGGAGGACTGCGACATGGCGCGGCGCCTCATCACCGTCCGGCAGTCAAAGAGCGGGCGGATGCGGCACATTCCCATGACAGACGCCGTGTACCAGGCGCTGCTCCGGATGCCCAGCCGCCTCAAGTCGGAATGGGTGTACCCTGCTCCGTCCTCCAGTCACCGCAACTCAATGGCAAAGAAGCAGCCGCCTCCTCACTTGACCTTCCCGAGCATCCGAAAGACCTTCGAGAGCGCGGTCGAGAAGGCGCAGCTCAACAACTTCCGTTGGCACGACTTGCGCCACACGTTCGCCAGTCGCCTGGTGATGGCCGGCGCCGGTCTCCGTGACGTGATGGACCTGATGGGACACGCGAGCCTGACCATGGTCTTGCGGTACGCGCACCTCTCTCCGGCCCACCAGCGGGATGCCATCGCCCGGCTGGAGGGTTCGCATGGCCCGACTCTTGGCCAGACTTCCACGAAACTTCCACAGGCCTCATCGTCGGATCCGCAAGGCAAGAAACGAAGCCACTCTAAAGGGTAGGTACCGCTGTTTTGTAAACCGTTGGTTGGGGGTTCGACTCCCTTCGGCGGCTCCACCGAAAACCCAATAGCGGAGAGGCTTCTGGCTCCGGAAACAGTTGAAACTCCCTCAATACACGCAGCTCTCAACGGCACTTCCGGCATCCACGAACCTCCACAGAACTTCCACAGCAGAACTTGAGACGTCCTCAAGTTTCGTCTTGACGCGACCTTTGCCCCCTGGTAGAATTAGCCCGTAGACGCACGGCCGGGTGGCCCCATTTTACGTGGGACCACGGCTTGGCGTCTGTTTTGTTCCGTGGCCCACCGAGAGGAGGCCGTGGCCATGGACGACGAGCGGACCTGGGAGATGGTCAGGGCGACGTACTGCGACAGCGCCGTGCGGCAACTGCAGGACGGCACGCCACTGAAGGATGTGATCGCGTACCTCGAGGGCTCGATCGGAGTGGAAGCGCTCAAGCACGCCCTCAGCGTCGCCCTGCAACAGTTGTGCTCGGGCGCGGAGGCCCGATGAGCGAAGCGGCGCCAATTCGAACCGACCACTGTCCAGCGAGCATGCTCCACTGCGTCGGCTGTGGCCGCGACCTCGTCCCGCGCACCGAGACTCTCGCCTTTGACGGCACTTACACGTCCGAGGGCGACGTCTATTTCTGCGCGGGCGGCCGCGATGTCATCTGCGAAGCCTGCGACTACCACTCCCGCCATGCCAGCTCTGCCCCTGCTCGCCCGTCCTCCTCCTCCCA
>JBDKUU010000110.1:0-6765 GCA_039679525.1 Phycisphaerales bacterium
CCGCATCTTCTGCCCGCGCTCGGTCGTATCGCGATCGCCCTCGCGCAACAACTGGTCCGCGCACTCGATGTTCTTGCCCACAAAGCCCATGGCCACCATCGTATAGTTCCATTGGCGCTGGTCCGAAAGGGTGTTGAGAACGAAGGGAATGGCGGTCCGCCCGTCGATGGTGACGGCCTGGGCGACCAGGTGGTCTGTCAGAACGCGACGCATCTGCTCGACGTCGATGTATGTGATGGGAGGCTTGAGAGTGTCCCACGCCCATCGCCATGCGTTTCGCGTCACGTCCCGGAACGATTCGTTCTGCCCGAAACGAAAGCTCACTTGATAGCTGTGCGCCACACCCTGCGTGATCGGGTGATAGCGTCGAATCCACCTCGGTCCCGCCGGCCCTCCACGGCCGCCCGAGTGACTGTTCGTCGTGCCGGGAAACCAGAAGCCGAACTCGATGGGGCCGTCGTCCGCCTGCCACGCACCGAGCGCACCGAACTGCAACCGGGCGTCGGTCAACACAGGATTGGCGAGCCTTGTCTCCTCCAGGGTCGTGTCGCCGCGGGGGGACGGATCCAACACCGCAACGGAGGCGCCGTTGCCGAAAGACAGCGCGAAAAGAGGCGCCGGGAGGATATCCTCGCGCATGTGAAAGCAACGAGCCGCGTAGTTCTGGGTACCGCCGGCAGAACGTTCGCCATCATAAGTTGGATCGCCGTACAATGCGCCCGGCGCCAGATAGCTGACATCGGACCAGCCCACAGCAGGATCGACGGCGAACACAAGGGACGAGTAAAACCCGCCCGGCGCGTTGCCCGCCACGTCCACCTTCCTGCGCACCGTAACCACCGCATCGTTAAGACTCCAGCGGTCCTGCACGCGAAACACGACATGATCGCCGTATGCGATCTCGGCTCGGGCTTCGATTCCAGAGTCGGATTTCTCGATCGTCTTATACCCGGCGGCAAGCCGGCGAATGTCCTCCTCCTCGCGGAAGACCTCGAGCCTCGCGGGGCTTGGCTGAAGGATGCGAGGGGCGGCGGCCCCTGCGATCTCGATGCCCCACTCGCCTCCCGCGGCGCGGGCGAACGAGACCGTGGCGCCGGTCTGCAATCGCCCGAGGTCCATCCGGTCGCCTTGTTGTGCGAGTGCGGCCGATCCCGTCAGGCACAACCCGAGCATTACGCACCTGCCAAACATCACTGTATGCCTCCCTTCGTGCGGCTCCGCCGCGTTCTCACGTCGTTCGGACTCGCACTCATCGATGCTCATCATTTCCCACGCTCACAGTCAGGCCCTTCAGCGGAGTGTCTTGTCGGTCGAGTAACCTCGCGAAGGAAGTGGATTCGCTGCGCGTCTACTCCTGAATGCGATAGAGCTTTGACAACGTGCGGATGAGCAGACTGCCCCGGACGGCGGCCGGCGTGGCCATGCACATCTCCTGCAGCTTGTTGCACCCGAGGAGTGCGAACTCCGGCCCCGCCTGGACGACGAACGTGTCGCCATCCTCGCTCAGGCAGAACAACTTTCCGTTGTTGGCCCACGGCGAGGCGGTGAAGGCGTTTGCACCGGCCGCGATACGCACACCCGCATAGACTTCCTTGCCAGTTTTTGCCTCGAAACAGCTTAAAAGGCCCCGGTCGTACAGGACGTACACGTAGCCCCGGTAAGCGATGGGCGTGGGGTTGTACGGGCCGGCCTTTCTCTGACACCATGCGATGAACTCACTGTTATCTTGCCCCTCTTTGAGCGTGATATCGCCTTGGGCCCCGGGCCGAATGGCGTACAGCGGCCGCAACGAATCGCCGACGTACCCACCTGTGACGTAGAGCAGGCCATCCGCTGCAAACGGCGTCGGAATCGCGATGGAGGTGGCGCCGGCCAGCTCCCACAGCAATTTGCCGGAAAGATCATACGATCTGACCTTGCCCGTCCCGGAGGTCACCAACTCGGTCCGCTGATCGTTCTCCCAGATGCAAGGCGTGGCCCAATTGGTCTTTTCGTCCCGGTCCACGCGCCACAGTTGCTCACCCGTCTTCGTGTCCAAGGCGGCCAGGAAGGACTGTTGGTCGTTGTCGTTGATTATATAGAGCCGATCCTTGTACAGCACAGGCGAGGCAGCGGTCCCCCAGCTATAGCGAGTCTTGACCGGATCCCACTTCTTGGACCACAGCAGGTTGCCGTTGAAGTCATAGCAGAACAGGCCGACGTTGCCGAAATAGGCATAGACCCGCTCACCATCGGTGACGGGGGTCTCGGAGGCAGGGGAGTTCTTGATGTGCAAGGCGTACGCGGGGCGGCCCTTATGGGCGGTCGTCTCCCAGAGGATCTTGCCGCTATTGAAGTCGATACAATAGACTTTCCACAGGTGCGCCTTGTTGGAGGGCGTGTCCCGGTTGCCGCCGAGATAGAGGCCCTTCTTGGGCATCTCCACATCGCCCTCGGCCACGGCCGTGGTGACGAAGACCCGATCGCCCCAGACGACGGGCGAAGACCAGCCGCGGCCGGGGATCTCGACTGACCAGGCAACGTGCTCTGCAGTGCTCCAGGCGCTGGGCAGGACCCCATCCTCGACGACACCGGCCCGGGGGCCGCGGAATTGCGGCCAGTTGGTTGGGCCGACCGGATTGAGATCGACGGCCTGGATGAGGCGGCGGATGCTCGCATGGGCCTCGTCGGCGCCCTCGCTTGCTTCCCGACTGGCCCCGGCGGCCTGGAGATGTCGCGCCTCAAGACCGGCGTTGACGCGTGTCATGCTCTGGACCAGGATGTCCCACGGACGATCATCGATCGTGACCAGGCCGTAGTTTGAGTTCTCTCCGTCGAAGCGTCCTTCCTTCGGCTCGTCGGCGTGCTCGAACCAGTGGAATCCGACCATGAAGGGCAGGTCGATCAGTCCGTGAACGTAGCCGGTGAACCCATCGGCGCGGTCCTGTTGTGTTGCGACCGCTCGCCCGGCGCCTTTGGTGTTCGGCAGGCCGGAGTCCATCGCCTTGAAGCTGAACTCCGTCAGCATGATCGGCCGGCCCGTCACGGCGTGGATGCGTCGGAGAGTCTCCACGGGCGCCGTCTGCCCATAGTTGTTGAAACTGACCACGTCCACGGAGTTGCTCAGTCCCCGAAGAACCGGGTCCGGCGCCTGCCCCGCAAACCGGCAACCGAGGATGAGATGGCTCGGGTCGGCTTTGCGGATGGCGGCTTTGCACGTCCTGAAGTAGCGTCCGGCCACGACTTCCTGCCATGCGGCCTGATCCGTTCGGGCCGCCTCCGTGTCGGCCGGCTCACGGCCGCTCAAATCCTCCCAGCGCGTGATGCTCGTGCCCCATGCCTGATTGAGCGAAGCGACGTCCTTGTATCTCTGTGCCAGGAACTCCAATGCGGCCTTTCTTCCCGCCGCACCTTCCGGGAACCGCAGATACTCCTCCAGCAGGCTCTCTTGGCCTCTCCAATCCGCTCCCCAACGCAGTTCATTGTCCGTGAAATAGCCGAGGAGCCAGGGATCTTTTGCGCAGGGCTCACAGAGTTGCCGGCATGCAGCATCCATCTTCTCCTGGAAATCCCTGGAAAAGAAATCCCCGACCGCTCCTTTGAGCCAGTCCGCGCCTGCACGGGTCGCCAAATTCAGGTTCACCGTGTATGGCATGTTGTGGTCGAAGGTGCTCGGACTGGACCACGAGCCAAGCGTGTTGAACCCCCAGCCTCGAAGGCGCTTGACGACTGCTTCGGCCCAGGCCTCCTGGGAACCGTATTTCTCCTGAACCGCGCGCTGGTACGGCGAGTAACCGAGCGTGGGGGCATCGTCCGCGCGGAAACTCACGTTATTGACGCCCTTGGAGAGAAAAGCATGACCTTGTGGCGTCACCAGCCACCAGAGTCCGTCCCGCTCACAGGCTGTGAAGAAGCCGGTGGCCTCGAACTGAAGGTTCGTCCAGCCCCCATAAGAGTCTCGGTCGGTCGGGCCGGCGGGGACCTGTGCAGATGAGAGAGCAGACGCCAGGCAACTCAAGATCAAGCACACCAAAGCTGCGAATCTCATGGTTCGACGCACGCCAGCGGAGGTTGCCAGAGATGCCGCGTCTGTGAACTCCGTGAGGACTGCCGCGTGAAGGAACTGTGTCTTCATGTGTGTCATCGCCCCGTTCATTAGCCATTTGAACACGTTTCAACAAAAGGCATGATAGCATGTCGGATCAGGACTTCAACAGCGTCATCTTCCAGCCGTCCCGGCTTCTTCGTTGCCGCCGGCCGGGCTACCGGTTATGTTGGTCGCACAAAGAAGGGATTCAACACATTCGCCAACGTGCCCGACAAAGGACAAGGAGCTGACTCATGGATCGTCGCGATTTCCTGAAGGTAGCCGGCAGCAGTGTGGCTCTGAGCGGTATGACCGCGGCCTCAGACGCACCATCATCGGACGCCGCCTCGGCAGGCGGATCGTCCCAGAACCAAGAAGCGTCGATTCAGGTCCGCGACGGGATCCTCTACATCGATACGTCCACACAAACGGCAGTCATGGAAAAGGGCATCTTGACTTCGCTCAAGAGCAAGCAGACGGGCGAAGTGTATATCCGAGGCGCGGATGTGGCATCGTGTGCGGCCCTGCAATTGATCTACCGCGGCGACGACACAGTATCTGTGGACGAGAGCAAGTTCGGCACGATCGAGACCCACGCTTTGTCCCATCATCACGCCGAGGTGGTCTTCCATAGTTGGGACGCCGATGGCGTCCTGAACGTCTCCGTCGAGCCCCAGAGCGGCGATATCCTCGTGGAGCCGGCCGCCTATTCATCCCGCGGCGGCGTCCTGGCCTGCCGCTGGAATCTCGCCGGCCTGCGCTCGGATCTGCAGTTGGTAGCTCCATTCTTCCAAGGCGTCAAACTGCCCCTGGACGACTCGCTGATCAAAGACAGTCATTGGGAGTGGCCGTTCTTCTGGGAAGCCGGCCTGGCGATCCTGCAAGCTGGGCAAGGAGGTTTCTGGGTGCACACCCAGGACAACCGCTACCGGTACAAAGCCCTGCACGTGGGGACTGCCAAGGACGCCCTGCGACTGGGCTTCGACACGCAGGCCTACGGCCCCGTCGACAACAACCTCAGCGCCGGGGGCCTTGTCTGGCGCATCAACGTCTTCGCCAAAGACTGGCACGAGCCGGCGGAACAGTATCGCAGGTGGTTGTGGCAGGCCTATGATCTCCAGGCCGAGCAAGCCCGCCGAGCCCCTTGGGTTCGTGACGTGCGTTTCGCCGTGAGCTGGTGCCCGACAGAGGAGGCGGTCCTGGATGCCCTCGCGAAAGAGCTGGACCCCAAGAGCATACTGCTGCACATCCCCAATTGGCGCACCGACGCCTATGATGAGAACTACCCGACGTACGTGGCAAATGACAAGGCCAAGGCCTTTGTCGGCAAAGGCCGGGCCCTGGGCTTTCACATGATGCCGCACTTCAACTCGATCGACATGGACCCATCGCACCCGGCCTACGCCTACGTCCGCGACTTCCAGTACCGCGGCATCGAACGACACGACCTCCGCGGCTGGAGCTGGTATCAAGGCCGGGGGCTGGGTGTCCCGGAATCCAACGCCGCACGCCTGGGCAATCGCGACAAGAAGGTCATGGTCAAGGTGCATCCGGGCCTGAGCATGTGGCGGTCGATTCTGGGCCGCGCCATGCTGGACGCGACCAAGGACCTGTCTGTGGATACGGCGTTTATCGATGTCACCCTGGTCACGCACAACCTGCAGAACTGCTTCGTGGAAGCCACGACCCCTACGGAAGGGATGCGGAAGCTGATCCACCACATAGCCACTCTGGGTCAGGGACTGGCGGTGGGAGGGGAAGGGCTCAACGAGATCACCATGCAGGGGCAGTCGTTCGGGCAGGTCCATCTGTTCAAGAGCTGGCAGCAGTCCATCGAGGGCCTGGAGCGCACGGGCGGCTGCGATCTGAACGCCTTCCTCTTCGAGGGCTTGTGCCGGGCTTTCGGCTACTCCAGCCTGGGGGGACAGAATGCCGACCAGGAGCTTCGCATGCGGATGCACCTGGAGCACGGGGCCATCCCCACAATCACCATTCATTCGGCCCGGGACATCGCTTCGCCCAATGCCGCGGTCCGTCAAATGCTGGATCGGGCGAAGGGCTGACGGCGAGACCGGCGTGTTCGGGGATCTAGTTCGCCGGGAGGACCAGTCTGGATCGACATTCCGTCGCGGGCCGGATGCCCGTATGGTGCATCCGGCTATGCCGATCCTCGTTCATCTCGTCGGCGACGCGAAGCGGCCTCAAAAGGTGCTGCCGGAAACGCGGAGCGCGATCCCAGGCGATTGCCCTGCGCTGGGGCGTTTCCGAGGAGGCCACGCCGGACCAGCGGAAGATGGACATTGGTCCGGAGAGGCTCCGCCGCCGCCATCGCACATCGCCCCGACCGATCTTCATCGTCAACAGCCGTAGTCCTCCGCACCCAAAATGGGGATATTCCTGCTTTTCTCACGTGGTGTTCGGGTGTTATGGAATTGTGCATGGCAAAAGGTCTTCTCCAGTTGCTGAAGGAGGCGCGCATTGCGCATATTGCTGGTTCAACCCGATGCACCTCCCGGGGTGGGATTTCGCACGGTGGCTTTGCCGGAGCCGCTGCACCTGGAGATGGTGGCGGCCACGGTCCCTGACCATGACGTCCGCATCCTGGATATGCGCATCGATGACGATCTCGACGCCGCACTGCGGGACTTCTCGCCCGAAATGGTGGGGGTGACTGCGTTGACGCCGGAAGTCTACGCGGC
>JBDKUU010000111.1:0-6883 GCA_039679525.1 Phycisphaerales bacterium
TCTTGTTCTTCGCAGGAAATGGCGGCAAGTTCATTCGGGCAGTCAGCAGTCCGGCGTGGCCGGGGAGGTGCATCATGGCGGTTCAGACACGAACGGACGAGGAGATTAAGAAAGCCATCGTCGATGAATTGTACTGGGACGACCGGATCGACGCGGCCGATGTGAAGACCGAGGTTCGCGACGGCCGGGTGTTTCTCTCGGGAACGGTGCCGACCTACACCGCCCGCACCGCGGCCGAGGAGGACGCCCGGGCGATCGTCGGCGGCGACGCGGTCGACAACGATCTGTCCGTCAAGTTCCCGACGCACGTGGAGATTCCGAGCGATGAGGAGCTGCAGGCGAACATCCTGAGCGCCCTGCGATGGTACGCCGAATTCGACCCGTCGAACATCGAGGCCCAGGCCGACGGCGGCTGGATCACCCTTCGCGGCACGGTCCGATCGTACTGGCAGAAGATCCGGGCCGAAGACATCGTCCAGCCGATGACCGGCGTCGCGGGCGTGACGAACGAACTGGCGGTGGTTCCGTCGGGAGAGTTCGAGGACCAGCGGATCGCCGAGGAAATCGAGTCGGCCCTGGAGCGGAACGTCTACATCGACCCTGGCCAAGTGGAGGTCAAGGTCGATCACGGCGTGGTCACTCTCATGGGCGTCGTGTCCGACGCCAGCGGTTTCCGGGCCGCACGCGATGCGGCCCGCTACACGCGCGGGGTCACCGACGTCGACAATCGGCTGGCCATCGGCTGAGTGCGACGACAAACGAGGGCGATCGCAGCATTATTTGCGCAGAGTCTTCAGGGCTCCGCCCCACGCGACGAGCTGATCGAGCATGGCGTGGACAGACTTCTCCTGGAAGGCCGCCGGCTTGAAGACTGTGAAGTTCTCGAAATCGGTGAAGAGCGAAAGCATGACCTGGGCCCGCACGTCGGCCACCTGCAACTCGCCCATCACAAGCCGCAACTGCTCGACGGCCCGTACGCCGCCCGCGCTGCCGTAGCCGACGAACCCTGCGGCCTTGTTGTTCCACTCCGCGTACACGAAATCGATGGCGTTCTTCAGCGCGCCGGGAATTCCGTGATTGTACTCGGCCGTCACGAAGACGTACGCGTCGAACGATGCGACCTTCGCAGCCCACGCCTTGGTGTGAGGCTTGCTGTACTGCCCCAGCGACGGCGGGATCGGCTCATCCAGGAGCGGCAGATTGAAATCCTGAATGTCCACCACCTCGTACTCGGCGTCCCCACGCCTCTGAGCGATTTCGTAGACCCACCGCGCGACCATCTCGCCCTTGCGCCCCGGCCGCGTGCTTCCGACGACGATCCCGATCTTGACCATATTCTCCTGACCTCCAGACTAGACCACATCCTTGGCAGCGATACGCAGCCGCCCCCCTCGTGGTACAGGAAAAACGCCCCCCCGCTCGGCAAAGCCCTTCGCTTCCGGAGAGCGTTTACAGACCAGACTGAAATCGCTATACTCTGTTTATGAACTGGAAGGACTACATCGTAGCAGATCCGGACGTTCTGGGCGGCAAGCCAACCATCAAGGGAACGCGGATTTCGGTCGAGTTCATCATCCAGCGGCTGGCCCAAGGCTGGACGGAGAGCCAATTGCTGGAGAACTACCCCCGCCTGACAGCCACGCATCTCCAAGCAATCTTCGCATACCTCCAGGAATGCATTGAGGACGGGCTGCTGATCAACTACTCCCGCAAGGCGGACTGATGAGGCTCCTGGCGAATGAGAACTTCCCCCTGAAGAGTGCTCTTCTCCTAAGAGACAAAGGGTTCGATATCCGTAGCGTTGAGACCACGCTTGAGCAGTTCACTCGCAACGCGGTACTCTCCTGCCAGAGACAAACGGTACTTATCGATCTTGGTCTCTGCCTAAATGTACGGGCGGCCATATACAACCAAAGCTGGACGCAGCATCTTCAGATGCGCGGGCCGCATGGAGACAGCTCACGTATCTCCTTGCCTGACTATTTCCGTCGGATGGAGCGGACTTCTTCGAGGTTGGCTTTAGCCGCGGGGGCTTGGGCGGTGAAGCCGCTGATCTTGTCGCAGGGGTAGTCCTTGCACAGGCCGCAGTTCTTCACTTTTTTCGCCAGGCCGCACTTGCGAATCTCGCACTCGGCACAGTGGCCGATCTGCGGGCCCTTGGTTTTCAGGCAGCCCACGCAGTTGACGGCCTCCGGCTTTATCTCGACGCCGAACTGCTTGGACCACTCCGCGGCGGTCTTGACCCGCAGGGCCTGGTCGTCGGTCTTGTAGGCGACGTGGGCCGGACAGGCGGCGCAGTCCAAGCCGCACATCGCGAGCATCTTGCCGTTTCCCTTGTTCCGATTCATACAGCCAGCTCCCATTACGCTCGCCGCGACGCAGCCCGCGGTGGTTGCCAGGAATCCACGGCGAGACAGATCCGAACGATTCGATTGCATGCCTGTTCTCCACTCCAAAAGACACAGAAGCCTCCAAACGCCGGTGGGTATTGTAGAACGACGCTGGCGGGAAGGCAAATAGGATCTTTGGGGGAGGGTGAAGCGTGAAGCGTCGTTCGTGAAACGCAAGACCGGCAGGCCGCCGGCGTGGCGGCGTATTCGTAAGACATGGCAAGACAACGCCTTACGGCGTCACTACGAACGGGCCGATTGTCATTGCGGGCTTCGGAAAAGCGCGGTTTTTCCTTTATTCCTCCCCCGTCGGCGGCTACACTAGGGGTTTTCATGCACATCTTTCGTGTTCGTGGTTTGGAGCTGATTCAACATGAGAAGTGACACAGTCAAACAAGGGTTTCAGCGGGCCCCGCACAGGGCGTTGCTTCACGCCTGCGGCCTGAGCGCGGCGGACATCAACAAGCCGTTCATCGGAATCGCCAACAGCTTCTGCGAGGTCGTGCCGGGCCACGTCCACCTCAACAAGGTGGGCGAGGTCGTCAAGCAGGCCGTCCGCGATGCCGGCGGAGTGCCGTTCGAATTCAACACCATCGCGATCTGCGACGGCGTGGCGATGGGCCACACCGGCATGAAGTACTCCCTGGCCTCTCGCGAGATCGTCGCCGACTCGGTCGAGTCCATGGTCCGGGCCCACTGCTTCGACGGCCTGATCTGCATCGCCAACTGCGACAAGATCGTGCCCGGCATGCTCATGGCCTCGGTCCGGCTGAATATCCCGACGATCTACGTCTCCGGCGGGCCAATGAAGGCCGGCAAGACCAAGGACGGCCGCACGGTCGACCTGATCAGCATCTTCGAAGGCGTCGCCCAACTGAAGATGGGCAAGATCGACCAGGCCCAGCTCGACGAGCTCGAAGCCACCGGCTGCCCCACCTGCGGCAGTTGCTCCGGCATGTTCACCGCCAACTCGATGAACTGCCTGGCCGAGGCGATCGGCATGGCCCTGCCCGGCAACGGCACGATCCTGGCAGTCGATCCGAAGCGCCAGGACCTCTACAAGGCCGTGGGCAAACAAATCATCGAACTGGTCAAGAAGGACGTCAAGCCGCTGGACATCATCAGCCTCAAGTCGATGGACAACGCCCTGATGCTCGATATGGCCATGGGCGGCTCGACCAACACCGTCCTGCACACCCTGGCGATCGCCAGCGAGGCGGGCATCGAGTACGACCTCGGCCGGATCAACGAGATCTCCGCCCGCTGCCCGAACATCTGCAAGGTCTCGCCCTCGACCAGCAAAGTGCACGTCGAGGACGTCGACGCGGCCGGCGGCGTCAGCGCGATCCTCAAGGAGATCAGCAAGATCCCGAACCTGCTGAACCTCGATTGCCTCACAGTGACGACCCAAACGCTCGGCGAGAACATCGCCAGCGCACAGATCAAGAATCCCGAGGTCATCCACTCGCTGGAGAACCCCTACTCCAAGACCGGCGGCCTGGCGGTCTTGCGGGGCAACCTGGCCCCCAAGGGCTGCGTGGTCAAGAGCGCGGGCGTGGCCCCTTCGATGCTCACGCACAAAGGCCCCGCCGTCATCTTCAACAGCCAGGAAGAGGCGGGCGAAGGCATCCTGGCGGGCAAGGTCAAGGCCGGCGACGTCGTCGTCATCCGGTACGAAGGCCCCAAGGGCGGCCCGGGTATGCAGGAGATGCTCAGCCCGACCAGCTACATTATGGGCGCCGGACTGGGCGAATCGGTCGCTCTGATCACGGACGGCCGCTTCAGCGGCGGCACCCGCGGCGCCTGCATCGGGCACATCAGCCCCGAGGCGGCGGTCGGCGGCCCGATCGGCATGCTCCAGGACGGCGACATCATCGAGATCGACATTCCCAAGAACAAGATCAAGGTCCAGCTCACAGCCAAGGAACTCGCGGCCCGCAAAAAGAGCTGGAAGCCGCCGGAGCCAAGAATCAAGACCGGCTGCCTGGCGAAATACGCCTCCATGGCCACCAGCGCCGACACCGGCGGCGTGCTGAGGTGGTGAGAAGCTGCATAGCCGCATTCGTCTGCGGTTACTGATCCAGTCGTAAATTACGCGGGAGAGCCCGGGCGACAAACCCGGGTTCTCCCGATCTGGTATAATACACAGGCGATGGCGTAGTGTTGACGGCCGGAGAAGCAAAGTAGGAGCATGGCATCGTGAACGACATGGACACGCAGGTGAAGCTCGCCGTCAGGGAGTTCTCTCGCCGGACGCAATCTCTCTACGGCGATAGGCTCAAGTGTCTGCTCATTTACGGCTCTTTCGCACGGAATGAGGCCACCGTCGATTCGGACATCGACTTGGCGGTGGTGCTCTCGGGCGATGTTGTTCCGGGCGAGGAAATTGACCGAATGATAGACATCATCACGGATGTCAACCTCGACTACGGCGTGCTCTTGTCTGTCTACCCGGTTTCCGAAACCGACTATCACAATAGGAACAGCCCCCTCTTGATCAACATACGGCGGGAGGGCATCCCCGCGTGAGCGAGCCCAGCGCGCTTCTGATGAAAGCACGGCGGTATCTCAGGAGCGCAAGACTGCTGCTCCAGGACGGCGACCACGAGTCGTCTGTGTCGCGGAGCTACTATGCCATGTTCTATTGCGCTCAAGCCGCACTGCTGACGAGGGGTATGACCTTTTCCTCGCACAAGGGCGTGATCTCGGCCTTCGGAGAACAGTTCGTCAAGACAGGCGTATTTCCCAGGGAGTTGGGGAGAGAACTGAACAAAGCCTTTGAAAAGAGACAATTGAGCGATTATGAGGCCGTTCCGGTCGTTTCTGACGAGGATGCGGACAATGTGCTGGTCGGCGCCACAGAATTCTGCGCCAACGTTGAACGATGGATCAGCGAATCGTCAAAGTAGACTGAGATTCAACTGCCCCTGAGGTGCTCTAATAGACGAGCCTATTTCGACAAGATGGTATGCGGCGGGACTGCATTTCGAGTGTCGGGAGTGTGGCGGGTGCTGCTCCGGGCCGGGCGAAGGCTTCATCTGGGTGGCCAAGCCGGAGGTCGAGATCATCGCCAGGCACCTGAAGCTCACGCCGAATGAGCTGTGCCGCCGGTACATGCGCCATGTCGGGCTGCGGATGTCCATCATCGAGGAGTGCGTCAGCAAGGACTGCATCTTTCTGCAGGGGGCAACCGGCGCCAAACAGTGCCGGATCTACGACGTCCGGCCGGCACAATGCCGGACATGGCCGTTCTGGACGGAGAACCTGGAGAGCCCGGACGACTGGAATCGCGCCGCCCTGCGATGCCCCGGCATCAATCGCGGCCGGCTCTACACGTACGAGGAAATCGAGAGAATCAGGAAGAACAGGCGATGGTGGGAAAACCCGCGGGACACCGCCGACTCATCGAGGAAGTAGGGTCGCTCTACGGCTGGATCACGGAGCAACTCCGGCTACAGTCCGCCCGGATCGGGCGGTGCAACGCGTGCGGGGCCTGCTGCGACTTCCCCTCCTATGGCCATCGGCTCTTCGTCACGCCGCCGGAACTGATCTACCTGGCCGCCAAGCTCGACGCGGATCGCCTGTTGCCCATGCCGGGCGGCCGGTGCCCCTACCAGCAGGACAACCGCTGCTCGATCCACGAGCACCGCTTCGTCGGCTGCCGAATCTTCCATTGCCGCGGCGACTCCAGCTTCCAGAGCGAGCTGAGCGAAGCGGCGCTGAAGCGACTCAAGAGTCTGTGCGAGGAGTTCGAGGTCCCCTACCGCTACATGGACCTGCCTACCGCTCTCAACACCTTCGACGTTAGACAGGAGTAGCCGCCTGAAATCGCGGTGGGGCAAGCCCCACCCTACGGGGTCGCACGCCGGAACGAAAGCCAAGCCGGATTCATCGTACCTTGTCGATCGGCAGGAGAACTCGATTCTGCGGGATGCGGAGGTTGATGTACTTGGCCTCGGATCCGAACGAGCCGAATTCCTTGTAGTAGCCGTACAGCGAGGCGAGTTTCTCCTCGTCGCTGGCCTCCGCATTTTTAGCGTACTCGCCGATCTCGGCGCCGTAGATGATCAGGGCGCCGTCTTTGGCGTGCAGAACGATGTGCTCTTTGCGGGGGTTCTTGTTGCCCCGGTAGTTGCTGACGTCGATGCTGGCGATCTGCTCCAACAGCGGCGTCTTCGGCGCGAACTCGGCGTCCGTCTGGTTGAGCAGCACGGCCAGATCGACCGCCGCCTTGAGAGCCCCCTCGTCGAACGTCTGACCCGGCAGCGGAACGATGTTCAGCGACAGACCCTCGACCTTCACGATCGGCAGGTGCAGCATCGGCATGTAGTCCATCACCACCAGATCCTGGTCGATGTAGATCTTCGAGGACGTCTCCTTGATGTCGATCATGACGACGGGCTTGCGCCATCGGGCGGTGACCAGGATGGAATCGTGCGTCGCGCGGACGTTGACGTCGGTCAGCCAGGACATATGCGACAGATTGCCGGACA
>JBDKUU010000112.1:0-2917 GCA_039679525.1 Phycisphaerales bacterium
CGCCAATCAAGTGTAGACCCGTCAGACTTATGCCGTTTGCCATCGCCCGCCCTCCTATGTCTGGTACTATCGGACCGTTCGTGTCTGATTATAGTAGCGGCTCGGGCAGCCGCGGAAGTAGTTCGCCCCGACTCGTTCGGGGAACGCCGTAAACCCAACTCTCGCTGCCGTTTAACCTTATATTCCGCTACCTGGGACTTTCTCCAAAGGGGGGGTTGCGCCCTCTGCCCGATTCCGTCATCCTACAAACATGAGAGGAACAACTTGGTACGGAAATCAGGCGGATGCGAACGTCGAAGGACGAAATGTCGGGACGCTCGCGGTCATCGCTCCGCTGCTCGATCGGATGAAGGTGGCGGATATCATCAATCAGCATCTTCCGGTGGATCGGCAAGCCGAGTACGACTACGGTAGGATTCTCTCGGTGCTGATCGCAGCCCGGATGTACCGCCCGATGGGGTTGGTGAACGTCGGCCGCTGGGCGTTGGAGTCGGGCGCCGATCTGCTCTGGAATATCCCGGCGGAGAAGCTCAACGACGACCGTTTGGGCAAAGCGCTCGATAAGTTCTTCACGCAACGTCACTCGATCCTGGCGTCGTTTGCCTTGCACGTCTCGGCAGAACTCGGCGTGCCCCTTTCCTGGCTGCATTACGACCCCACGCACATCCTGCTGCACGGAGCCTATGAGGAATCCGAACCGCGTGGCGAGTTGCCCGCCGACGCAACGATCTCCAGCGACGAAGCCATGCCCGCGGCTCACATCACCAAGGGACGTCGCATGGAGGACGCGGCCCATGGCGGGCTGATGGTGCATGTGGGGCTCTGCACGCACGTCGATGAGTACGGGCCGTTGCCGATTTACGGCCACACGGTGAGCGGCAATCAGAACGGGCACTCGGCGATCGGGGAGCAAGTCGCCTTGATCCAGAAGCACCTCAAACCGCCGGAACTGACGATGATCTCTGACCGCGGCACGTACAGCATCGTGCATTTGGCGCGGCTGAAGAGGGAAGGTTTCGACGCGCTCTGCTCCGCGCCGTGGGGTGACTTCCGCGCGTTGTACGACGAGCATCGCGATGAGCTGAGATGGAACCGGGCGAGTTATCTTTCGATCGAGCAGCAACGCCGCCGGACGCAAGGCGACTTGCCGCAGGAGGACTACGACCTGGCCGTGGTGCGTCACCACCTGACGGACCCGGAGACGAAGCAGGATTTCCCCGTGCGGGTGATTTACGTCTTCAGCACGGCTGATCAGAAAGTCACGCGGCAACAACGGGCCCGGCAGATCGAAAAGATCCAGGCGGAACTGGAGAAAATTCAACAGAGCGTGGCGTCGGGCAGTCGCAGCACGGACCCGGCTTCGGTTGCGCGCCGTGTCGAGCGCGCCTTCGGTTCGAAGCGTGCGGCCAAGTACTTCTCGTTTGAAATGATTCCGCTGACCGCGAAGGAACAAGCCGCGCTGCCTTCGCCTAACCGCGGCTGCAAGCGTCCGACGCATCGTTTCTGCTTCCGCTTCGACAAGGCACTGCAGGCGGAAGACGAACAGTACGACGGGCTCAACGCGCTGGTCACGACGGCAAGCCGACGTTCGGCCGACGAGTTGTTCACGAAGTTCAAGCAACAGTCGTACGCCGAGCATGCGAACCACGTTTTCAAAGGCCCGCTGGCGGTGCGTCCCGTATTCTTGAAGAACGCTCATCGGGTCGAAGCCTTGGTGTTCCTGATGATGATGAGTCTGACGTTGTACTTTGTCCTGCAGCGGACCTACCGGGCGACGTGCGAGGAAGACGCGCCTGCCAAAGAACGCCGGACCACGACGCGCACGATCTTCAGCGAGTTTGCCGTCTTCACGCTCCTCGTCACGCAGATCAACGAAGGGTACATCGTGCAACCGCTCCAGCCCAACGCACCGCAGCGAGCCCTGCTGCAGCGACTGGGCCTCTCGACGCCCGCCCAACTCCTCAGCCGACGTCTCCCCAGATCTCCAACCTGATCCCGACCGACAGGTGATCCGCCGCGCCCCCTTTGCAGACTATGCAGGGTAGCGGAATATAAGTTTAACCGCAGG
The DNA here is from genome assembly GCA_039679525.1 of Phycisphaerales bacterium. GTDB lineage: Bacteria > Planctomycetota > Phycisphaerae > Sedimentisphaerales > Anaerobacaceae > PLanc-01. Next base: position 2,069 of record JBDKUU010000112.1, read on the forward strand.
CCCAGCGGGCCGCGCGAGCCAGGAGTCAGGAGTCAGGAGCCAGGAGACAGAGGACAGAGCCGCTTTCACCTTTCCTCACCGATCGCCTATAATACAAGTTGAAGCAAACCACAACACACAAGAACAGGAGCAAACAAAGCAGCCGGACGAGACGGCAAAGCCTTACTTCCCCATAGGAGGACACTCTAATGACCGATAAACAACTCCTGGAACGCATTGTCGCCGATCCGGCGGTCATGGTCGGCAAGCCGGTGATTCGGGGTACGCGTTTGACCGTAGACTACATCCTCAATTGCCTGGCGCACGGCGCTAACGAAGCAGAGATCCTCGGTGAATACGAAGGGCTGACAAGGGAGGACATCCAAGCCTGCCTACTTTTCGCAACGAAAGCTCTCGAGGCGACCGACTTCTTGCCGGCCGCGAGTTGAGGCACCATGCGATTCCTCGTTGATGAATGCACCGGCCCTCTCGTGGCAAAATGGCTTCGGCAGCAGGGGCACGATGTCTTCTCCGTGTACGAACAGGCCAGGGGCATAACCGACGACGAGGTATTGGCGATGGCCGTTGATCAGAAGAGGATTCTGGTCACGAACGACAAGCACTTTGGCGAGAGGGTATACCGCGCCCGTTGTCCTCATTGTGGAGTGATTCTTCTGCGCCTTGAGGACGAACGAGGCCCTTCGAAGATAGCCGTCCTGTCGCAACTGCTTGCCTGTTACGCTGATCACATCGCGAATGCGTTTGTCGTCGTGTCAACACGGGGCATCCGATTTGCCAGGCCAGTCTAGAGTGAGCAGGCAGAAGCCAGAGCCCAGACCTCGTTTAACCGCAGGCCCAGCGGGCCGCGCG